>NZ_JBBPCC010000030.1:0-80813 GCF_038070315.1 Paenibacillus filicis
AGCTCTCAATCACTCTTGCTTGCCTCTCTCTCAAGGGGCGAGAAGTAATGTACCATATTCGATTCTGTTTTGCAAGCATCAATTTTCTTCTTCCATTCAAGGGGTCTAACCACATGTGCAGAAGCTTTCAAAGGCTGTTGCTAGCGGGCACTCTTTCGAACGGCCGAGTTGTAATGTATCATATTCGACAAAGTTTTGCAAGAGCTTTGTTACAAGAATTTTAGAGAGAATCATATTGTCTTCCTCATTAAGTGCTGCTCATCACTTACTTATGTCTCTGCCAATAGATTGTATATGATGGATAAGACCGCGACAAAGTGAAACAAGTTTACCTTGGTTTTGACAGTCCATTTCGACTGTATTCTTATTCTATTTGCTCTATCATAAGAATATATCCATTTACTAGAGGAGGTTTGCCGTGTCCATGGAGGTTATCCGCGAAGTGGAATCGATGCCAATGCCACCATCCTTATATCCTGAGCATGATCAAGAAAGATCCAAGCCCGTCAAGCTTACTATGAAAGTATTGTACGAGCTGATCGAAGAACTGCAGGAGGAAAACCGCGTGCTGGCGGAACGGCTTGAACAGCTTGAGTCTTGCAACCAATTTCATATCGAGGTTGCCGCCGCGGTACAATGGTCGACCATCCCGATGGAGGCGCCGCATGGCAGCGTGACCTCTCGAGAAATCACTTTACATGCCCAAGACGAAGAAGCCGAAGAATATCTTCTGCCGCGCTCAAAGCGTCACTTTGTCCCCAAGAAAAAAACCTCCTTCTGGAGCCTATTGTTTCGAACCGCCAAGTAGTGGCCAAGCGTCTGGTTTGGCGAAATCGTTTCTAATGAAGTCACACTTCATTATAGAAGCAGACCCTTTTCCCGGTTAGAGGAGAAAGGGTCTGTTTCGTTTCATTGGGCTTAAGAAGCCTGTGTGACGAAGCAGCATACAGGCAAGCTAAATGAAGCATAGTATAAGAAGACGTATCCCTGCGGATGACGGACGAACGTTCTATTGTGGTTACTTCGCATTCTTATTGCCGACTGTGACATGAATCTCGCTCTGCTGGCCGCTGCGTATCGTGGTCAACGTAAGCTGATCGCCGACTGCAGTCTCCTTGACTTTCGAGGAAAGCTCCTCAGCATTGGCCACGGACTGACCGTTTATCGCGGTAATGACATCATACGTACGGATTCCTGCTGCAAACGCCGGACTTTTCGGATCAATCTGGGTTACCACGGCGCCTGTCTTCGTATTAAGATTCAGATCCTGCGCCCAATCGGCGTTCACATCTTCCAAACCAATGCCCAGGTATGGAATAGGCTCTTTGGGTATCGCGACGTTGTTTTTGAGATTCTCCAGCACGGTGGAAATAGTGCTCGTCGGGATAGCAAACCCGATACCCTGCGCTTGAGCGCTAACGGCCGTATTGATCCCGATGACCTCACCGTTCATATTTAGCAGTGGACCGCCTGAATTGCCGGGATTAATGGAGGTGTCTGTCTGAAGCAGATGCTTGTACTCCCGCGTTCCCTGTGTATCGGGGATCGAGATTGGACGTTCCTTGGCGCTCAAGACTCCGACAGTGACGGTCTGATCATAGCCGTAAGGATTGCCGATAGCGACGACCCAGTCGCCGACCTTGGACTGATTCGGATCGCCGAGGGGCAAGTAAGAGAAGTCTTTGTCACCCTCAATCTTCAGCACAGCCAAATCCAAATCATAGCTATTGCCCAGCAAAGTGGCTTTCAGCGGCTTATCATAACCCTGTACCGTCACCCATATTTCCTCGGCTCCGTCGATCACATGCTCATTGGTCAAAATATAGCCGGACTTTTCAAAAATAAATCCGGTTCCCAGACCGCCGTCCTGAAGCTTGTCCGACCCTTCCGCGCTGCCGTCGTCGAAGAACTGGCGGAATCTCGGATCTGTGAACTGCGAATTCGGATTACTTTGCGCTTTGACCTTGGTTTCAATTTTGACCACAGCCGGCTTGGATTGATCGACGATACCGGAAATGCTGCCGTTGGTGCCCAAGTTTACGGCTGCATTCTTTAAGCCCGCGCCCGCTGTCGGGCTTCCGCTTACATCTACTGCTGCTGCCGTCCCTGCTGCCGCGGCCCCCTGATGTAAGGTAAATAAGTTCATTTTATCCGAAGCGAACATGAAGCCGCCTGTCACGAGTGTACCTGCCAAAAAAGCCGCCATCATGCTCCGAAGCCGTGGGCTTCGTCCCGATGTAACTGTTGCTGGCTTATTAAGATTATCCATTTATTTCAGCCTCCCCAGTCCTAGTTTTCTAAGATGAATGTTTGCAACGAATGGTCTTGCGTTTCGTTGTCTCTATCATCAGGGATGGACCTTAAAGGAGGATTAAGACTTCCTAAATGGCAGGTAAAAAGTGAACACGGGGAGATCGCATCCAGAAGAGCATGCCGACCCTATGAATCAACGGGGCTGAGTTCTTGGCATGCCTGACGTAGACAAGGTCTCCTTCAAATTCCATGTACCAACTAAACCAGCGAGAAAAGGTAAGCACGCAATCAGACCAATTGCCCATTGGATGCTCATTATGTCCGTGAATATCCCACCAACAAGTGCGCCGAAATCATAACCTCAGTCTCGCCAGAGCCGATAGACGCCCAAGAGGAAGCATACCAGGTGGGTTGGGCTAAATCACTTATAGCAGCCGGAAGCGTCAGGTATACCCTGGCCGTTCCGATCCCTTGTAATACGAGTGCAGGGATCCTCCTTGAAAAGGAGTGAGCCAAAAAAACAATAAATCGCACTCCTTATGGAGTGCGACAAGTCCAGTCCTGCCGATGAGCGGATTTCACACTGATTTCAATCCACGCACTCCACACGGAGTGCGACAGCGAAAATACCCCATAAATCATTCAAATGGATAATGAAAAGGGATACTTTCATTACTAATCATGCCAAAGGCAAGTCATAATCTTAATTTATTCCCATCTATTGTAACATAATTTTCAATGGGTTAAAGTTTCTATTCTTCTAACTCAGCCGACTGAAAACATGTAATCCGGGTACCCCGTCACCCATACAAGTCTTTATAACCAACACTTCCAATGATATCATTAACAAAATAAACCAAATTTGTAATCAATAAATTCTAATGAGGTGTCTCTTTGAACAAATTCATCGTCCCCCTAGGTCTAGGGCTGCTCCTATCCTCATCCGCCGCTGCGCTGGCCCCCGATACTCCGAAGCTGGAGGTTTCTCCCGCAAGTATTAAGTTCAATCGGACCATCGCTGTTATGCCTTCCGGACACCCAGCCTATCAGATTAACGGGAGTACCTATGTGCCTCTGAGATTTTTAGTTGACCAAACGGGAGGAACTATTCACTACGACGAGACATACAAGACCATTGATATTCAGTACCCGAAAAAGTACGTTCAATCCCAGCTCAGTTCAACCGCTCGAAATTCAGATTTTAAACTCAAAATTCACTCTGAAAAACCGGTCTATCGAGCGGGGGAAGGTCTGAGCATCTGGGCGACCTTGGAATATCTCCCTGATACGGAAAAGGTCATTACCCACAGCAGCCGCCTGTTAAGCTTTGCATTCACAGATGACAAGGGAAACTCCAGTCCGGCGATGACTTTGCCGAAGCTCGAAAAAACTCGGCTCAAGAAGGACATGGACCTGTACGCCTCCTTCACCCCTTACCTCATTCAGAATTACAACCATAATCAGCTGCAACTGGAGTTGTCCGGACCCGAAGACTGGGATCATGTTCCCACTGTGTTGCCCCCTGGCCGCTATAGCATCGGCGCATTCATCAGATACTCGGATGGCGACGATACAACTCACGTCAAGCCTATTACCCTGGCCGCCGATCTTGAAATTGAAGTCAAATAAAGACGCCCATTCATCAGAAAAATCCCTCGGAAAACGTCATCGCGTGATATACGCGGTTTGACGTTCCAAAGGGATTTTGTTAGTTACTGACTCAATCTTACTTTACGTTATCTACTATAGATAGAATTAACTTAACAGCCTCTGCTCTTGTCGCATAGGCGTAAGGAGCAAATACATTATGCTCTCGCCCACTTAGGACGCCTTGCTTGGCTGCAGCAGCAACCGATGCATAGGCCCAGACCGGGATCTGCTGCTCATCTGCGAAGGTCACTTGCCCTCCCTCTTCGAGTGGAAGCTTCATAGCTTTGCTGATGATAACCGCAATCTCCGATCGGGTGATGCTTTGCGCCGGACGGAAGGTACCATCCTCGTAGCTGGTCACAATACCAGCTTGGACAGCCTTAGCAAGTGCAGGCTTGGCCCAATCTGGAATTTTCTCCAGATCCGCAAAGCTCAGTTCGGATTGCTGTGTGCCATCTCCTAGAGCACGGCCGACCAGTGCGATAAATTCAGCACGGCTAATCTCACCGTCTGGACGGAAGCTTCCGTCCTCATACCCATTGACCAGACCAAGCTCGACTGCTCGCTCGATCAATGCCTCGGCCCAGTGGCTGGCCGTATCCTTCAGAACAGGCCGAGAAGCTATAGGACGCTCAGATGTGGAATCCTTGTCTTTCAACACATCTCCAAGTCGGGCATGCTTGCCAAGCAGGGTGGCTGCGGCTGAATCGAGGGTAAGCTCAGCTTCGAGCTTCTTCCCGTCAACCGTGGCGATAATCCTCAGCTTAGATGTTAACGCCTCGATCTCGAATTGAACGTCGCGCGTATCGTTCTTCTCATTCGTATCGATAACCTTGGTATCAGTCAGCTTGCCATTCAATTCGGTTTGGAACGAGCTGACCTTGTGGCTCTGCTTCAGTCTCAGCGTAACCAGCCCCTTGCTGCCTTCTACGCTCAGCAATACGGGCCCGGTTATATAAGCTTGGAGCTCGGAAGGAACAGTTTTGCCCTTCTGGAGCACCGATACGGCTACAGAGTATGCGCCATCCTTCAATTTGCTCGTTGGAATCCCGGGACCGCTCCCGTAGGAACTGCCGCTCGTTGAAGATTTAGGCGGTTCCGGCGCAACCTCCCCTTCTGGTTTCGGCGTCAACACGGTGTAGCTCGTCACAGGCTCTACATTACCGAAGGCCAGCTTCAATGCGGCTGGTTGTCCATTCTTTGTCAGCTTCAAGGCATAGGTTACGGTGAGATCATCGACAACCTCGAACTGTACACGAGTAGCAGCCGGGTCTGCAGCAAGCACACGAACCACTCCAGCCTGCTTGAAGGCAGCTGCCGCCAAGGTTGACGTAATCTCCTGGATCACCTCACCCTGCGCGTTGATAACCGCTATGCTGGAGACGTTAACTCCGGCCTGCAGTTGAAGAATCGCTTGCTTCTTGCCATTCAGCACGTTCAGGCTGTTCCCTTCGCTCTGGATAAAGTCAGCGAGCGGAGCCTCCGCCGGGTCTTCGGACCTGGAGGTGAAATTAACTTTGTACTGACCATCTTTCACCGGCTGGGTCAAATCCAAATGAATATTGCCATAGCCAATCTCTATAGGATAGCTTTGTTCTTGGGCACCCGCAGCTTTTAGCTTGACGGTTCCTTGCTGTTTATTCAGCTTGAGGTCCTGCACTTCGAATTGTATCGTGCGCTTGCCTGTCGCTTCATTGTTTTCGATGACGGAGGCTTCCTTCCATGCCGTGACTGAGTTCAGCTTGGTTTGAAAGGACACGATGTCCAGAGAGGAATGAAGCGTGAACGCTACCTGCTTCTGATCTCCCTTGACCAAGAGAATGCCACGACCTGTTACGTAGTCCTGAATAGGCGAGAGTTCATCTCCACTTGGCAGGAAGAGATTCACATCCAAGGTATAACGGCCATCCGGCAGAGATGTAACGGCATCCTTGTACTGAGACGCAGCGAACAGTTTCCATGCTGCCTGCAGCTTCTTCACGGCTTCGTCCACTTGAGCCTGTGTCGCCGCCTCATTAGCTAACACTAGCGCTACCGCGTCCAGAGCCGTACTCAGCGCAGCCTTAGAACCAGTCAGATATTGTCCAAACCCGCTGCCCTCCACTGCTGCAGCATGATTGGTTTTAGAATCGGCGATCAGGTTAGTCAACTCCGTCTTATCGACAGGTGCCGCACCCCCCTTAACAACCGACTCTTCGAATACAATGATCGCCGCCCTGAGAACGGTTGCTGCCTCATTGATTTCCTGCTGCGTGAGCTGCTCACGGTTTACTACGGTCTGAGCCGCTTCAATACCCGTTTGGAGGATAGCTTTGGCACCGGTCTTATATTGTCCCTTGGCAGTGCCCTCCACCGCCGCATCATGCTTCGCCTGGGCCTCTGCAATCAGCGCCTTCAGCACTTCCTTATTGGCCTTGATCTGGCCGAAGCCCAGCTCGATCACATACTCATGATCATAGATTCCTAACGGAGGACCGAGGTCCCAATAAATTTTGATCCAACTATTCAGTCGTTGCGTCAGATCCTTAACCTCGAAGCTGACGAGTCTCGTATTACGAATAGGATCTGTAGACAGGATATCCGTTTCTGTAAATTGACCGTTTTGCTCTGTTTTCATCGATTGGATTTCTTTACTTTGCTTCAAGATGAATGATACATATTTCTTGCCGTCCTTCACCGTCAGCTTGTGGCTGCCTGGGACCACGTACTGGTTGGTCATCGAAGCCTCATTCGATTGGTTCTGGAATACCGTTAGATCGATACCATACTCGCCATCGGGCAGATCAGGTACAGGGTGGTCCGTAATCACCTTCAGCTTGAGCTCGTTATAGGCTGCCAGCAGCTTGTCATATTGAGCCTTGATCGCTTCTTCGGTCTGTTCACTGCTTACGAAGTTACGGGATTCGATGAAGACCTTCTTGAACTCTGCCATCGAACCCACCGGATATTGGCCGTTCCAGACGCCTTCGCGTGGCTTGCCGGCTTCGGCAATCAGCTCGTTCAACTGATCCTTATTGCCTCCAGGGAAGATCGTCAGATGTTCGGAGGATTCCCCGACATGCAGGCGCCCGCCCTCTTTATTGATCAGTGTGATGTCTTTAACCTGTATCGTGGCAGTTGTTTGCTCGGTCAGCATCTTCGCCACCAGCCGCAAGATCAGGATGTCTTCGGGCGTCGTCGACTTCAGCACGACAGGTTTGTCGGCCGAGCTTAATGCAGTCTTAATGCGGTATACACCCGGAGAGAGCTCTTCCTTGTCCGGCTTAAGGAATTGGCTATGCCAGCCACTGATGCTTGCCAGCTCCAGCTTGCCTGGATCCACGATAACGGTTGCCTCATACCCGTAGATCTCCTGGTACGCCGCATTCGTCACATTCCCAATACTTTGTGAGATGAATACCCGGTTACCGCCAAGCATTTCTTTATCGCTCGACGTCACCGTAACGATCAGCTTCAGAGCGTTTACGGCCTTCTGCAAGGCAGCAACTGCGTCATTTACCTGCTGAGGGGTCGCTGCCGAGTTATTCATTACCGTCTGCGCTGCTTCGATAGCTGCCCCTACTGCTTCCTTCAACGCTCCCGCCGCTGCGGCATCGTGCTCCACTTGGGCCTCTGCAACCAGCGTCTTCAGCACTTCCTTGTTGGCCTTGATCTGGCCGAAGCCCAGTTCGATAACATATTCATGGTCGTAGAGTCCCAGCGGGGGCCCCAGATTCCAATAAATTTTTACCCAGCCATTCAGCCGGTTATCAATTTCTTTGATTTCAAACCGCACGACTCTCGTATTGCCAGCCGGATCCACGCTCGGAATTTCCGTTTCTGTTAAAACACCGTTCTTTTCCGTTTTGAGAGAAAGAATTTCCGCATGCTGCTTCAGGACAAACGACACATATTTCTTGCCGCCCTCAACCGTCAGCTTGCCGCTGCTCGCGTCAACGTAAGCCTGCATCACAGACGTCTCGTTCGAATTTTCTTTGAAAATCGTAAAATCAATCCCGTACTGACCGTCGGGAAGCACAGGAACAGGATTATTCGTGATCACCTTGTCCTTCACGGCCAGATAAGCTGTATTCAGATCGTTGTACCGCTGATCGATTCTGGCTTGGGACGATTCCGTTTCCAAGGAAAATTTGACTGTACTGAAAATATTCGAAAGCACCCCCAAAGACCCTACCGGGTACTGGCCGTTCCAGACGCCCTCGATCAAATTCAGGGAGCTTACCTGGGCTACCAGTGCAGCGAGCTGCTGCTTGTTGCCGGTCGGCTGGAAAGTTACGGTCGCCGACGCATCTGGCGCCTTCCATCTGACGCCTTCCTTGTTAACCAGCCAGAGGTCCGTCACGGTAAGGGTCGTTGTGGTCGTTACGCTCACAGGCTTGGACTTCAAGGTGAGCGTTGCCAGATTGACGAAAGCTGTGCCGAGCTTCACGGGAGCGCTTTGATTTTTCACATCGCTCGTAATCTTGTAAGTCCCTGAGCCAGACTCCGTAATCACCGGCGTATTCCAGGCGGCGACTGCCGTAGTATTCGTAAGCCCCACCTTGTCCGCTTCAACACGCAGTGTCGCCTCATAGCTGTACACCTGCTGGTATACACTATCCGTAACATTGCCTACAGCAAGAAAAAAATTACCCATGCTATTTCCGCCGATAATCTCAGCATTGCCTGACCGCAATAGTCTGCTAGTTGCTGAACTGTCGGCTAAAACAGACGGAAGCGGCAGGCCTGCTAGTACCAATACCAGAATCATCAGGCTGGATACGATTCTTCTTATACCAATGCTCACGTTAGATTCTCCTTTTTCTAAATCGGTTTTGTCGATAACGATAATCATTATCAATTAATTCACAAAAAAAAGAGGCATTTCAAGTATGTATGTAGCGATCCGAATAACACTTAACCCTTCCATTGATAACAATTCTCAGTGAAGGTTATGAATACTTCTTGTTTCCCTGCCGCATGGGCTTAACAGTTAGGCCTCCCTTCTTCTACCGTTTATGGTATATGAATTTTCTTTTCATTGTCAACCCATATTTTGGAGGGATTCCAGATAAGGAACAACGATCCAACCGATTAATTATCCATAGAATAATTAATTGTGAGAACGCCCTGTTTGGGTATACCGACAAACTGCCTGCCGACAGCACATACAGGCAGGATACCAATTGGCCTTCAAAGTAACCAATCTGAAGCATCCGGATATCCAACATATAGCCTCACAGGAATTTGGCTTCGGCCTATAGGGGACGAGTCAAGTTCCAGACGAGCTAGCAAGCCAGTCGGTTAGGAAAGTAATCACGCTAGGATCCTGGCTCGAAAATCTCCCAGTTCCTGGATCGGCCGACATAGAGCCGCCATCTCGGTAGCAGCTGCTCTCGATCGTTCGGTGCCAGGCCGCCTCCGCAGCAGGCGAGCATTAGCTTCTCCTTCACGTCCAGCATCGGTGACGCTTCGCCCACCCCCATGCCAACCAGACTCGAAATCCGAACAAAAAAAATCGGCCCGCCCAACGGGGGCGAGCCTTAAAGTGTTTATATTAAAAAGGGGGTCTTGCTAGCTATATTACACCAGCAAGATGTTAATCGCGTAACAGTAACATTGCAATTTTGTAACAAAATTGAAAGCGCTATACTCGGAATTGATAATCAGTATCAAATAACTGAGAAATACTATCATAATCAAAGTAATCCTTATTATGATAGTGATAATTATCTTCAAATGGCTGAAAATCGCTATCAATTAAAGTATTTGACGAAATTTGAGCATTGACGTATGCTTTGGTTGTAAGTAGATACTTGATTTTAACGAAAGGGTGCATCTGTATGTACGACTATCACCACCTCCCCCATGCCAAACAGCAGAGCCGTTCTAAGCGAACGCTTTGGATAACCTTACTGCTCACACTATTCTTCACGATCGTTGAGATCGTCGGAGGACTCTTGTCCAACTCGCTGGCCCTGCTGTCCGATTCCGCTCATATGGTGTCCGATGTGCTGGCACTCGGCCTCAGCATGCTGGCAATCTATATGGCGACGCGTCAACCGAACAGCAAATTTACTTTTGGTTATCTCCGCTTCGAGATCATAGCCTCATTCCTGAACGGATTGACGCTAGCTGTCATCTCCATCGGGATCTGCATCGAAGGCGTGCGACGATTCCTGAACCCGGAGCCGATTAACTTCCAGCTGATGCTGATCATCGCCTCCATCGGCCTGATCGTCAACCTGGTACTGACTCTCGTGCTAAGCCGCAGCATGAAGGAAGAGGAAAATTTGAATGTACAGAGCGCACTCTGGCATTTCATCGGCGACCTGCTCAGCTCGATCGGAGTTATCGTGTCAGCCGTCATCATCTATTACACAGACCTGCTCTGGTTCGATCCGCTCATCAGTATGGTGATCGGGGTTATTATCTTCATCGGCGGCGCGCGAATTATCAAGGAATCGTATATGATCCTGATGGAATCCGTACCCGACCGCTATAACCTCGAGGATATTCGCGGTACGATAGCAGCCGTAGAGGGTGTAGAGGATGTGCACGAGATGCACCTGTGGGCTCTGTCTACGGACCATTACTCACTAACCGCGCATGTCTTCATTCGGGCCGATATCCAGCCGTTCTGTGTCATCCTCGCTATTAATGAGCAGCTGAAGGAGAAATACGGGATAGAGCATACGACGATCCAGACGGAGCATGCGGGCATTCATCCGCACGGCGAATATGGCAGGCAGTTCCTGCAAAAACATGAAAGGGGCAGCCGGTTCTCCGGAGGACCGGGTCACGTCGTATAGGAGAATCTCTCTGACCCGAACCATTCCGGCACGTCTGCCGATCAACCGAAAGCCATTCTCCAGCCACGCTTAGGTGGCTTCGAGGATGGCTTTTTCCTTCTTTCCACGTATCCAACTGGGATAGAACAGGCTGGGAACGGATAAATGTTGTCCTTCTATTTTCTAATCGATTCGGCCTTTTTCTCCGATTTACTCCCTCTTATAACATCTCGCCAAAAAAGTACAAGCCAGGTTAAGCCCCCTTCAAAAATTTGTTAAGGCATTCAATGTCTGGCCGTCCTATACTCAGGTCAACCGCTGCAGCAGCTATGGCTCGATGCGGATGAAAATCATTGAAGAAGGAGTTGCCGCATGAATTCAACACCCCAATCCGCCTTGGAACCGGATGCACGGACAGCCAGGAATACGGACCGGAAAAGCTCCGGGCTTGTACGATTCCTGACAAGCGTCCGCAAGGATTTCTTTCTATACCTGTTGGTCGCACCCGGTCTGCTGTTTTTCCTCGTATTCAAGTACATCCCCATGTGGGGAGTCATGATCTCGTTTCAGGATTATTCACCTTATCAGGGACTCCTCGGTAGTCCCTGGGTCGGACTCGAACATTTCCAGCGCCTGTTTACCCAGAATGAGTTCGCCGTCCTATTCCGCAACACGATGGCGATCAGCCTGCTGAATCTCGTTTTCTTTTTCCCGGTCCCGATTATTTTATCGCTGATGCTCAATGAGCTGCGCTATGTCATTTTGAAGAAAGCGCTTCAATCCATTGTGTACCTGCCGCACTTCTTGTCTTGGGTTATTATTGCCGGGATCAGCTTCCTGATGCTGTCGACCTCGGATGGGGTATTCAACGCCTTGCTCGAAGCGGCGGGAAGAGACAAGGTCGACTTCTTAACGAATCCCAATTATTTCTGGTTTTTACTGACCGCCCAATCGATCTGGAAGGAAGCCGGGTGGGGAACGGTTATCTTCCTGGCCGCTATAGCGAGCGTGGATCCGCAGCTGTATGAAGCTGCTCGTATGGACGGCGCCAGCCGCATGCGGCAGATCTGGCATGTGACGCTTCCGGCTATTCGCAGCGTCATCATCATCCTGCTGATTCTGCGCATCGGTCACATCATGGATGTCGGCTTCGAGCAGGTGTACCTGATGATGAACGGCGCCGTGTCCGAAGTGGCGGATGTCTTCGATACTTATGTGTACCGCTCCGGTATCCAGCAGGGGCAATTCAGCTATAGTACCGCGGTCGGTTTATTCAAATCGGTTGTCGGTCTCATCCTGGTCATCCTCTCCAACAAAATCGCCAAAAAATTCGGCGAGGATGGCGTGTACTAATGAAGGAGGATTTATGAAACGAACAGCAACCGACCGTACTTTCGACACGATTAACGTAACCATCCTGATCCTGATCGGCATCATGGCCCTATTCCCGCTCTACTATGTCGTCATCGGCTCCTTCTCCTCCGCTGCAGATCTTAGCGGGGGGCTGGTGCTATGGCCTAGCGAATGGACACTCGATGCTTACCGGTACATTTTATCCACTGAATCCTTTATCCGGGCATTCGGCGTCAGTTCCTTTCTAGCCGTTGTAGGTACGGCGCTCAGTCTGATTATTACCTCGATGCTCTCCTACGGCATTTCCCGGAGAAGGCTGAAGGGCAGACGGACGATCATGCTCCTGATTCTCGTGACCACCCTGTTCAATCCCGGTATTATCCCGCCGTATCTGCTCGTGAGGGACCTCGGTCTGATCAACAGCGTCTGGTCGCTGATCCTGCCTGTTCTCACCAGTGGATGGTATGTGCTCTTGATGAAAGGATTTTTCGACAGCATCCCGGCCTCCCTGGAGGAAGCTGCCCAGATCGACGGCTGCAATGACTTCAGCATCTGGATTCGAATCATTCTACCGCTATCTCTGCCTTCGCTGGCCGCATTCGGCCTGTTCTATGCAGTTGGATATTGGAATACCTTCTTCTCCGCCGTTCTGTATATCAACGATACGGCCAAATGGCCGCTGCAGATCTTATTGCAGAACATGCTAATCGACTCTTCGACTTCAATGGGCGTGGAGGCGCTGACCGAGCTGGCCCAGCAGAACATTCCGTCCCAATCGAAGAAAATGGCGACGATCGTCGTTGCCACTCTGCCGATCCTGGCCGTGTATCCGTTCCTGCAGAAGCATTTTGCCAAAGGCGCGATGGTCGGCTCCGTGAAGGAATAAGGAAGCACACCTGCTTCCATTCATGTATACATTCCATTAAGATAAGTTAACGTACAGGAGGAACTTGAAATGAAGAAAAAAGCACTCTCGTCGGCACTCGCGCTCACCCTGGGGGCATCCACCCTGCTGTCCGCCTGCGGCAACAATGCTGATTCGTCGGGCTCGGGAGCAGGAGCTTCCTCCAAGACACAGGCGCCTACGGACATCAGCATCCTGACGCTCTTCTACCAGAAGGAGCCGATGAAGGCCGACCACAAGCTGATTCAGGAAGTCGAGAAGCGGACCAATACGAAGCTGAAGATGACTTGGGTAACGCCGAATAACTTCTCGGAGAAGATGAACGTTACACTCGCATCAGGCGATATCCCCGACCTGATGCTGATCGATAATATCGGATCGCCGGTATTTCAGAAGATGGTGGATCAGGGCGCGTTCTGGGATATCAGCCCGTATCTGAAGGACTACCCGAACCTGATGAGCTACCCGTCGGCGACCTGGGAGAATACGAAGTATAACGGCAAGAACTACGGCGTTCCCCGCGTACGCCCGGTTATCGGCAATACGATGCCTGTCATCCGCCAGGATTGGCTGGACAAGCTGGGTCTGAAGGCACCGACCACGACCGATGAGCTGTACCAGGTGATGAAAGCGTTCAAGAACAACGCCCCTGACGGACAAAAGGACACCGTAGGTCTGGCTGGTTACGTCGGCGTGGACAACATGGGTCAGTTCATCTGGCTGGAGCAGGTATTCACCGGTGCCGCCGGCAATTATAAGGTCGCAGACGGCAAGCTGGTCCATACGATCTTCGATCCGGGCATGCGCCAGTCGCTGGAATGGATGGCCAAGGCTTACCAAGAGAAGCTAATCCCGCAAGACTTCGCGATCCTCAAGGCCGAGCAGGCCAGAGATCTGGTGTATAACAGCAAAGCTGGCGTCTACGGGGATACGCCGAACAATGCGATTAACTTTGCACAGGATCTGCTGAAGGTGAATCCGAACGCCAAGCCGATCTTTACCTGGGTGCCTGTCCTCAGTGGACCTTACGGGCCATTCACCTCCCGTGGCGACGGATTCTTCGGCATGTATGTCATTCCGAAGAAAGTATCGGAGGATAAGCTGAAGCGCATCCTGGCCTTCATGGATTACGGGATGTCTAAGGAAGGCTCCGATCTCGTGAAATGGGGCTTCCCGAACGAAGACTTTATCGAGAGCAACGGCATGAAGCAGCTCACAAGCAGCGCTTCATCCGACCCGAGCTTCCTGGCCTTCACGAACATCTTCCAAGCTTATGACAAGTACACACGTGCCGGAGAGGCCTTGCCGGATGTGCCTGGATCGGATAAAATCAAGGCTGCTAATATCAAGAGCATCGACGAAGCGGATAAAATCGCCCAGGGCAACCCGGCTGTCGGCCTAGTATCCGATACGTATAACAAAGTCGGCAAAAACTTTGACAAGAAAATCCAGGACCTGAAGGTCAAGATCATCATGGGCAAAGAACCGATGAGCGCCTGGGACGATCTGATCGGCAAGCTCAAGACTGACGCGGAATTCAATCAGATCATCAAAGAAATGAACGACGGCTATCAAAAACGGATAGGCGGAGCGAAGTAAAGCTTGCCAAAAGCCCTACATCCTCACCGGCTGTAGGGCTTTTGGATATAGAAAGTGAGGCGTCCAGGTAGATGAGGCTTTCCAAGCCGCAGTTGCAGCGGAATTTTATCAGAATAACCAACAAGGGGTCCTTTTACTGGCGAAGTCTGGCTCTGGTCCTGCTGATCTCCAGCCTTCCGACCTTGCTCATCGCTATCATCAATCTGTATATCGGTACTGGCAAGATCGAAGAGGAAGTAGAGAAATCGCATCAAATGCGCATTAGCCAGGTATCGGAGATGATTCAAGCCAATCTGTCCACGATGGAAATCATGACCAACCGGTGGTCCACGAATCCCTTGGTCTCTGATTCAATCCGCTATTTGGACTTCAAGGACAACCCCGATGTGGTTCAACAGCTGTATGAGTTTCTGCTGATGATGAGCGGCTCTCATCCCTGGATTGAGCAGGTCCGGCTGTACCTGTCGGATCAGGAGGTGATCATCTCCAATAGCAAGGGAGTAAATCCTATCCGGGACGGCAGCCTGAAGACGACCTTCCTGCAGGAGTACCAGCAGCAAGGAGCGCTGTACTGGAGCGATGGTGCAGCATATTTATCCGCAGATGAGCCTTCGCTAACGCTGGTGTACAAGCTGCCGTGGTATATGAACGACTCCTACGGCGCCCTGCTCGTCGATATCAAGCGGGATGAACTGATGAATGCGCTAGGCCAGCTCAATACGGATAAGGAAGGCATCTCCTTCGTCATGAAGAAAGGCTCGAACTGGGGAACCGATCAGTGGAACCCGGCGATTCAACCGTTTGCTGCGGAACTGCGCGGACTTATTTCCCAGAAACAAGGAGCGGCTTCCTTTACCTACGAATGGAAGCGCGATGTGTATGGGATTTCCCAGGGCACCCTGCCACGGCTGGATTGGGTGTTTGTTGTGGCTACCCCGCTGTCCAAGCTCACCGAACCCGTAAGAATGACGACCAACTCGATCCTGATTGCGAGCGCTTCCGGTATTGTGCTGGCGATTTTGCTAGCCCTATACGCCTCCAGGCAAATTTACGGTCCGATCGACCGGCTGATCCGGTTATTTACTTCGGACAAGACCCCTTCGGGCATCGCCTACGAGAAGGACGAGATTCAGTTCATCGAGTCCACCTGGAAGTATCTCCACAAGGAAAGCCGCGTCCTGCAGGAGAGGCTGGAACTATCCTTTCCCTCGCTGCGCACGGGTTTCCTGCTTCAGCTCGTGCAAGGGCATTTCTATGCCCTCACGGAGGAAGAAATTCTCGACAAGATGGAGCAATACGGGTGGAATGTCAAGGACTGCAGCTTCTCTCTGCTGTACATCCGCATGTCCGGGATGAGCAAGCTCGGTGAGCGTTTCCGGGTTGAGGACGAGCAGTTGATTACTTTTGCGGCAGCGAACATTATTGAAGAAAAAACAGCCGGTGCCTTTCACCGTGTTCAGGTGATCAACTTCCAGGACCTGTGCGTCGGGCTGCTGGTTGCCGCTCCCAAATCCGATACGAACCTGAAAGAGCAGCTGACCCAGTCGGCCCATGAGCTGACGGAGACGATCCACAAGTATCTGAAGGTCAATGTCACCATCATGGTCGGTTCGCTAGCGGAGGGGATCAAGGAAATCCCGTATATTCTGGACGAAGCGCGCAGCGCCATTCGGCACCGTGACCTCAGCGTGCAGCATCAAGTGATCGATATCGGCGAAGCGCTGAGATCCGATACCGCCAAGGCCCCCTACTCCTTCCAGCTCGAGAAGGAGATGATTCATGCGCTGAAGCTGGGTCTTGAGGAAGAAACGATCGCGTACATGAAGGAATTTGTAGCGGAATTTTCCGGGCATACGCCCAATATGTTCATGCTGCAGCAGGCGATGCTCCATCTGCTCGGTTCGATCATGCATGCGATCATGCAGTCCGGCTATAATCCGGGCCAAGTGTACGAGGGCGGCAATCTCTATGAGGAGCTGTCTCAGATCCATGAAGCGGAGACGATGCTGCAATGGTTCGAGTCCAAGGTATTCACCCCGTTCTGGCTCAGCCTGCAGCAATCGCATAACATGAAATCCCAATTGATCGTGGAGAAGGTGCTCCGCCTGATCAAGGAAGAATTTATGAACGACCTGTCTCTGGAGCATTATGCCGAGGTGTGCGGGACCAACTTCTTCACGCTAAGCAAAATATTCAAGGACGTGACCGGCGTTAACTTCGTGGACTATGTCACCGGCCTGCGCATCCAGCGCGCTCAAGAGCTGCTGTTGTCCACTGGCCTCAAAATCAACGAAATTGCCGAGCAAGTCGGCTACCAGCATTCTTATTTCAATAAAGTGTTCAAGGCCCATACCGAGATGACGCCTAGTCAGTACCGGGATGCGCATAAGCAAAGATGAAACCGAGAAGGAGCCCCTGGCTAGAGGCTCCTTCTCCGTTTCATATGTAGGGGTTAAAGTATGCGATTAGCATAAGGGATATACCGGATTACACGGGCGAGAACAAAAGCACTGACGATAGAAAGCACTGAGACCAGCAGCCACTTGAAATATGAGGTTTTTTCTCAGTCTGGATCAAAGATTTATTTCCTTATTTATAAACAAATACTACAAAATCCAATATTTAAATCCGAACAGGCTTCGTATAACTTCTCCAGAAACGTCAAAAAACCAGTCCGCCTGCGAACTGGGTATTCGATGTATAGAGACGGGCTATGACAGCCTGCCTCTGCTGTATGGACGGGGCCAGGCGACGCGCAAGCCAGAAAGCACCTCCTCGGTGCTAGGCCCGCCTGTCACCTGCCCGTGGAGCGCCGCGGAACGAGTTGCAGAGGTATCTGGATCTCATGTCCTTCCCTCTCGGCTTTGCTCAAATACTCCTGAGGGAAGCGGCTTAGCGCTGCGTTATCCTCCAGAGCCTGCAGCATCAGGAGCATGACGAATTCGGCCTGCAGGTCTGCCGGCAAAGCCAGAGACGTCAGCAAGGGATGGCAGATCGCTGTCACCGGATCATTGTTAATCCCTGCAATGAGAAACTCCTCAGGCACCCGATACCCTCGCCGCAATACAGCTGACATGAACGAGAGCGTCAGTACATCGTCGAAGCCGATTACACCGACAAGCCCCGGTCCGGATTCCGCGCGGAATGCTTCCAGCTGGTCCAGCAGTTCCTCGATAGAGGCGAAGCTGTCCGCATCAAAGCTGACGCTTGCTACAGGCTCGGACAACCGGTTCAGGCCGTTCTGTACACCGATCCGCCGCTGGCAGTCTGTCGCATACAAGCTTGACTTGCCGATGTAGCAGATCGTTCGGCACCCCTGCTCATACAGATGATTCACCACTTCGTCGCAGCCGACGACGAAGTCCAGATTTACCGCCCCCACGGCGATATCCGTCGGCCAACCCCAAGCGTTGAACAGCACGAGCGGTGTGCCAACACCGACGAGCTGCCGTGTGGCCTCCTGGGACATCGCCAGTCCATGACAGATCAGTCCGTCCACCCGGCGCTGCAGCAGCACGTCGAGATGCCGCTTCTCGATCTCGGGATCGAAGCCGGCTGCCGAGAAGACAGACAAGTGATAGCCATACGTGTGCGCCATACGCTGCATCTCCTCCGCAAAGCGGCCGTGATGACCGGCAAAGCTGGGCACCAGCATACCCAGCTCATACGATTTCTTCCGGCTCAGGCTGGCTGCCATCACATTGCGCCGGTAGCCGAGCTGCTCCGCCGCTTGCTCGACCTTGCGGATCGTCTCGCTGGACATCGGCACGTTACGCCGGTTCAACACATTGGATACCGTGGCGATAGATACGCCTGCGGCTTCGGCCAGATCCACAATCGTTACTTGCCGCTTCCTGCTCATGGCTCGTACTCCCTTTCCTTACTCCCTGAAGCGTTTCAATCTCATTATTCTACCCGTGAAAGCGCAGGTACGTCAACGCGGGAGGCAACCGCGGTCAGCTCAGACGCTGCGCAGCACGGCTGAGTGCAGCGGGCAATACGGCCGTCATGCATAGCGGCCAAAAAAAGAGGCAGTCCGGACGCGGGTTCATTCCGGACTGCCTCTTATCCTGTAGGGGATAGCCCCTTGTCCCCGCTATTCATTCTCCTTCGCCTCAAGCGTCAAGAAGGCATGAGCGACCTCTTCTCCATTAACGAGCAGTACAATCCGATGCTCCCCCGGATAATGACGGCGGGTCGTCAGATCCGCCCAGCGATGATTTCGGGTTCCGTGCAGACGCGTACCGCCGGCAACCGTCTTGTCCGACAATAGAAACAGCTTGCGGGACGTCTGCCCTCTTGCCTTCACGAAGTGGATGCCGTACTCGATACGGATACGCATCGGCTCGCCTTCCCGGACATAGAGCTCATACCCGAGCTCGCAGCTCCCACCAATCGCCAGCACAGATGGGTCAGCTATCAGGGAAGCGTCTGTGATCAATCCCTCTTCCTCGTCTTGACCGTAGCCAAACAGCTCCAAAACCTCGGGCAATGCCTGGCGGATCAGCGTCCGGCAGGCGTGACGTACGATCCAGTCCGTATCCTTGTGGGTGCCCATCCAGCGGCGCGCCGTCTCCAAGACCATATCAGGATGATCCTTGGCGATGTCATTCAGGTTATTGGCCACGCTCTTGCGGACATAGGCAGAGGAGTCGGCTTTCAACTGCTCCAGCACAAGCAGCAGCGGTGCCGGGTCCCGCTTGAACAGCGGCAGCGCCTGTCCCCACGGCAGACGAGGGCGGCACCCCTCGCTCGCGAGTCGTCGGACATGCTCATTGGGATGGGCGGCCCAGACGGTCATCTGGCGCATCATTCGTTCCGGCTCGCGCAGCAGAAATACTCTCACGGCGAACTCCGCCGATGATCTGGCCGTGAACCTCTCCAGTGCACGCATGGACAGGTCCCAGTGCTTTTCCCCTTGTCCATGAACCTCCACGAAATCGGGAAAGAACAAGTACGGGAACCCGACACAGGTCTCGTCGATCGCAAACAAAATGTCCAGTGCATCCTCATAACGGGAAGGAAGATGCTTCCCCAGCGTCTCGGATATACGCCGGATGCGCTCCTTCAGCTTGAGCAGCTCCCATCCCTGGCCCATCGTGTCTGCCACAAATAATTGTACAGGAAAGGAGCCGTAAACCCCGCGGACCTTCTCTCCGAATTCAAGCAAAAATTTCTCATGATACATCGTTCTTAAAGGCTCGGCCATGCTTGCAAAATCCCCCTTCACTGCTCACCGTGCGCAACAGTTGTTCTGTACTCATCGTAACACGGATAACTGGACAACCCCTGTCAAGTTATGTGGAGGCTTTGTAGGTGGCCAGCAGAACGTCCAGTCTCTCCGCGATGCGCTCACGCACACTTGGGGGCGCCATTACTTCAGCAGCCGTGCCAAACGACAGCATATAGCCGATTAGCCAATCGTCATCAGGCAGCTCAGCCGTCACGATGAAGGAGCCGTCTTCCTGTCTCGTCACCTGGCATTCCTGAAATTCGTCATATACACGAAACGCGCCCTCAGCCGAGATACGGAGCTGAACTTGCACAAGTGGCCCGAAGGCCTGGTCCTCGATATCCGCGGGCTGCTCATCCGGAGATCTGGGGGGGAACAACTGCCCGGTAAGCCGGATATTGGCCATGCGACTGATCTTGAAGGTCCGGTACTGCTGAACGGCTAGACAAAATCCCTGCAAATACCAGGACTTCGCTTTAAATATCAGCTTGACGGGCTCGATCCTGCGGCTGCTCTTGATCCCGGAGGAGTTAAAGTAATCGAAAGTGACCAGCTCGTGATGGAGCACGGCCTTCTGTAGGATGCCGAACCTTTCCTTCTGCTCCCGGCTGCTGCCCCATGACGAGAAATCCACCTCTATCCAGCCGATACGATCTTTCTTGAATAGACTGCTGAGCTTGGAAAGAGCTCCGTTTATATCGGGATACTCCGTAGCTGACAAGCTTTGCAGCGCGATCAGGACTTCATTCTGCTCCTGATCGGAAAGCAGGGATTTAGCCAGCACATAATCGTCCAGCAAGGAGATGCCTCCGCCCTTACCAGGGCTGGCATACACTGGAATGCCCGCTGCGCTGAGTACGTCAATATCCCGGTAGATCGTCCGGGGGGATACTTCAAAATGCTCGGCCAGCGCCTTGGCCGTTGTTGTTCGTTTATCGATCAGGATATAAACCATTTCCAGCAGTCTGCTAACGGGCAAAATCATCACCTCAGAAGCATTATACCTCAAACATCCGGCAACAGCAGAGTCCCGTGGTGACTATCGTCACTCGATTCTGGTGACTTCCCACACTGTTGAAAAATTCAGCTATCGGAGATACTTGGTATAAGAAATCGCACATTTACAAAGGAGTGTTACGATGAATACCACCATCTCTTTGCTTATCTCCTTAGCCATCTTCGTACTTATTATCCGCGGCCAATTCCGCGGTATGCAGAAGCCGATGGGGAAATCAGGGATTTCCTTATTAATTCCGATCCTATATATTTCAACTTCGTTATTTCAATTAATGGACCCGACCCTGCATCTATCGCAAGGTGAGGTGCTAACAGCCCTGCTTATCGGCCTGTGTGTGTCCATCCCGCTGATTGCGATGACAAATTTTGAAGTGCGGCCCAACGGGGATACCTTTATCAAGCGAGGCAGAGGGGTATTGATATTTCTGATCGCGGTATTCGCGCTCCGCTTCATCCTGGTGTTCAGCATCCAATCCATCGATAGCGGCGCACTCGGATTTATCGCGAATCTGGTCACCTTGAGCTATATTGCCGTCTGGCGCTCCGCCAGCTTTCTGAAATTCCGCAAAGCTCTCCAGCAGAGACCCGCGCACTCCTGAATTCAGTTCGGGACGAAGGAAAGGATGACCGCAGGAAATGACTTCAGCCGCCCTGCCTCGACGGCAGAGCGGCTGAGTGGTTGACAGACTCACCAGCAAGACACGGCATGGGCAAGCCATCACCTCATACTGCGCCGCTAAGCGCGGTCCGTCCAGGCTGCCCTCCCCCGTTTATACGGACGGGCGGTTGGGCTCGTGCTTGTCCTTGTGATAGGTTGGTATCGTGTTCGCTTTATTCGTTTGCTCGGCATGGTCGGCGAGCGATTGCTGCTGCTGCTGCAGCGTCCGGTTTTTGTTCTTGCCCATCTGCTATCCCTCCACTGTGTAGGATGTATGGCGACTTGCCCTCTTGTTTTCCCACCGATACGGGCTGGCTATCCTCCAGCAGATCGCCTAATCCTTCCAGTCCGCACAACCCATCCGAAATGTCCAGCAAAAGAAAAACTCTCCAGCCATCCGAAGATGACTGAAGAGTCGAGGTTGAACCAACAGATAATTACACGCCCAGCCATTTCTTGAACAGATGCTTCGTCGTATCAAGGTTCATCGCTGCGATGGACGTCGTCAGCGGAATCCCCTTAGGGCACGAGCGCACGCAGTTCTGCGAGTTGCCGCAGCCTTCGATGCCGCCGTCCTCCATCAAGGCTTCCAGACGCTCGTGAGCGTTCATCTCGCCTGTCGGATGGGCGTTGAACAGACGTACCTGCGATACGGCTGCCGGCCCGATAAAGGTCGTCTTGTCGTTGACATTCGGACAGGACTCGAGGCACACGCCGCAGGTCATGCACTTGGACAGCTCATACGCCCACTGGCGCTTCGATTCAGCCATCCGCGGTCCAGGACCGAGATCATATGTGCCGTCGATTGGAATCCATGCCTTAACCTTTTTCAACGCGGAGAACATGCGCTCACGGTTGATGACCAGGTCACGCACGACAGGGAAGGTGCTCATCGGCGCGATGCGGATCGGCTGCTCCAGCTTGTCGACGAGCGCGCTGCACGCCTGACGGGGCTTGCCGTTGATGACCATGGAGCAAGCTCCGCACACTTCTTCCAAACAGTTCGATTCCCAGCATACAGGCGTCGTTTTGTCGCCCTTCGCATTCACAGGGTTCCGTTGAACCTCCATCAGCGCGCTGATGACGTTCATGTTCGGACGGTAAGGAATCTCGAACTCCTCGTTGTATGGCTTGCTGTCAGCCGTGTCCTGACGGGTAACGATAAACTTAATCTTTTTGTTTACGGTTGCGGTTGCTTCGGCCATGATTAATTTCCTCCCTTCTTCTTCTTGTCGGTCGTGTAGTCACGCTTACGCGGTGCGATCAGGGAAACGTCAATATCTTCATAGGAGATTTTCGGGCCTTCGGCCGTCCAGGTCGCCTTCGTCGTCTTCATGAACTCATCGTCGTTACGATCCGGGAATTCCGGCTTGTAGTGCGCGCCGCGGCTTTCGTTACGGAGCAGCGCACCCAGCGTCATCGCGTGGGACAGCTCCAGCATGTTCCACAGTTGACGAGTATAGGCTGCACCCGGGTTGTTGTAACGCGCCGAGTCGTTGATGTTGATGTTCTTGTAGCGCTGCTTGAGCTCATTGATCTTATCGATCGTCTCCTGCAGCCCTTTGTTGTAACGGACAACCGTCATCTGGTTGGTCATCCATTCGCCGAGCTCTTTCCCGATGACATAAGCATTCTCCGTCCCATTCATGGACAGGATGTTATTGTACTTCTCGGTATGAAGCTTCGCATAACGCTCGTACACGGAAGACGAAATATCGTCCACATGTTTGTCCAGTCCCTTGATGTACTCAATGGCCTTCGGTCCAGCCACCATACCGCCGTAGATCGCGGACAGCAGGGAATTGGCGCCCAGACGGTTCGCTCCATGGTATTGGTACTCGCACTCGCCGGCTGCGAACAGACCCGGGATGTTGGTCATCTGGTTGTAATCAACCCACATGCCCCCCATCGAGTAGTGAACCGCAGGGAAGATCTTCATGGGAATTTTCCGCGGATCGTCGCCCATGAATTTCTCATAGATCTCGATGATACCGCCGAGCTTCACGTCCAGCTCCTTCGGATCCTTATGCGACAAGTCCAGGTAAACCATGTTCTCGCCGTTGATGCCGAGCTTCTGGTCGACGCAGACGCTGAAAATCTCGCGTGTCGCGATATCGCGCGGAACAAGGTTTCCGTAAGCCGGATATTTATCCTCGAGGAAGTACCAAGGCTTACCGTCTCTGTAAGTCCAGACCCGTCCGCCTTCACCGCGGGCCGATTCGCTCATCAGACGCAGCTTGTCGTCGCCGGGAATCGCCGTCGGGTGAATCTGGATGAACTCGCCGTTCGCGTAGTGAACGCCTTGCTGGTAAACTGCGCTAGCTGCCGTTCCGGTGTTGATGACGGAGTTCGTCGTCTTGCCGAAGATAATGCCAGGGCCGCCTGTCGCCAGAATAACCGCGTCCGCTCCGAACGTATTCACTTCCATACTGCGCAAGTCTTGGCCTGCGATCCCACGGCAAACGCCGTCATCGTCCAGGATCGCGCCGAGGAATTCCCAGTGCTCATACTTCTTAACCAGACCCGCTGTTTCCCAGCGGCGTACTTGCTCGTCCAGCGCGTACAGCAGCTGCTGGCCAGTCGTCGCTCCGGCGAATGCCGTACGGGAATGCTTCGTTCCACCGAAGCGGCGGAAGTCGAGCAGACCCTCAGGCGTACGGTTAAACATAACGCCCATCCGGTCCATCAAATGAATGATGCCGGGCGCCGCATCGCACATGGCTTTTACCGGCGGCTGGTTCGCGAGGAAGTCTCCTCCGTATACCGTATCGTCAAAGTGCTCCCAGGGAGAATCGCCTTCGCCTTTAGTGTTAACAGCGCCGTTGATGCCCCCTTGAGCACAGACTGAGTGAGAACGTTTAACAGGAACCAGAGAGAACAAGTCAACATGTACTCCGGTTTCTGCAGCTTTGATGGTGGCCATCAACCCGGCCAGACCTCCACCGACTACAATAACTTTCGAATTCGCCATGATGGTACGCTCCCCCCTTAACCTTTCGTTACTGACGTGACTTGCTGGAACGCAGGGTCCAGGAACGCCGTCAGAGACATAATGAACATCACGGTCATGATCACGAACACGCCCATCCATACAAAGGAAGAAACCCGTTGTGCGCGAGGACCGACCGTGATGCCCCAACTAACCAGGAACGACCACATGCCGTTGCTGAAGTGGAATGTGGCTGCCACGACACCGATTACATAAAAAACGAAGTAGAACGGATTGGAAGCGATCTGGTGCATATGCGAGCCGATCTCCATCTGTTCTACGCTGCCGATGGCAATTTGGAACCGAGTTTGAAAAAAGTGCCAAGCCACAAAAATAAACGTAACGACACCGGTTACGCGCTGCAGGAAAAACATCTGATTGCGGAAATACCCGTAATTGCTCACATTGTTGCGAGCCGTATAAGCGACATATAAACCGTAAATCGCGTGATACGCAAGCGGGATCCAGATTCCGAAAATTTCGAGCGCCAAGACGAGCGGCAAGCTATGCAGCCATTCGACGTGCTCAAGAAAGCTTCCAGGTCCGCCCTTCGCTGCCGAATAGTTCGTCAGCAGGTGCTCGATCAGGAAAAAACCGACCGGAATAACACCGAGCAAGGAATGAAGCTTTCGTGAAAAGTACGAGTTTTTGAACATTACCTTTCGTTCCCCTCCTAATAATTAGGCTAGCCACGGCCTTGATAAAAACCAATAATCATTGTACTCCCGACGTCTGAGAGCGTCAACACAAAACGCTACGTCTATTTTCCATGAATCGACAGCCTTTTATACCATTCGCGGTACTTTTTGTGAACAATCCGTGACACTACCATACTACTCCTGTTTCGCTTATAATGGAAGTGCCGATTTCTTATAATCTCTTATAACATTTATGCATATGCTAAAGTTGTCAAGGAGGCGGATCACACCCGATGGAGCTATTCGATATTCTGATTACGGTCGTACAGCAGCAAAGTCTGAACAAGGCATCCCAGATACTTAACATCTCTCAGCCCGCTCTCTCGCGCAAGATCATGAAGCTGGAGGAGGATCTTGGGGTCGAGCTGTTCCGCCGCAAGGGCAAGCGGCTTGAGCTGACGCGGGCAGGCGAGATCAGCTACGAGTACGCGCTGGATCAGCAGCGGCTGGAGCGTAAGCTGCAGCAGTCGCTCCGGATCTTCAAGACGAGCACGAAGCCTGCCAGCCTGGTCATCGGCGCCAGTCTGACCACGCTGCAGTCGACACTGCCTGACCTGATCACGATCTATACACGTGAGCATCCGCTGACGGATATCAAGGCGCTGACAGGCAAAACCCACGAGATCGTCCCTCTTGTCAAGGAGAAGAAGGTCGATATCGGCCTCGTGGCTTCGGGCATCGACGACCCCGGACTCGTCTGTCTGCCGCTGTTCGACGATCCGCTTTGCCTCGTACTCCCCGCCAGCCACCCCTATGCGGACCGCACGGACCTGAGCGCAGCCGACCTGCATGAGCTGCCGATGATTCTGTTTTCCCGGGGAACGTGGTACCGCGTGCTGATGGATGAGATGTTTCACCGCTGCAGCGTCCACCCCGATGTGAAGATGGAGATCGATTCCTTCGAGGCCATCATCCGGCTGGCAGCGACCTGTCAGACCGCCACGCTGCTGCCCGAATCTTATCTGCGGCATGTCCTTGTGGAAACAAACGGCCTGATCGTCCGCTTCATCCCGGAGCTGGAGCAAACAAAAAGAACGACCTCGCTCCTATATACGGAGGAAGCCGCTCTGGAGCCGCCGATCCGGCTGTTCATCGATCTGGCGGTTAAGCATTCGAGTCAGCGGTAGCCGCCGCTTAGCGGATCACAGCCTTCTCGAAATGGTCGATCTGGTCATTCGTCCCGATGATGACCATCACATCCTTCTCCTCCACGGAGTCGGTGGCCGTCGGGGCGATAATAACGCCTTCTTTCTTATTAATAGCTACGATGCTGCAGCCGTACTTGGCCCGCGTGTCGAGATCCCGCAAGGTCCTTCCGTCCAGACACCTTGGAACCGTCAGCTCCGCGATCGTGTACTCGCACGACAGCTCGATATAATCGAGCAGATTCGGCGAGACGAGCTGATGCGCAACCCGCACCCCCATGTCCCGCTCCGGGAAAATAATGCGGTCGACGCCGATCTTGTTCAGCACCTTGCCGTGCAGCTCGGACAACGCCTTCGCCACAACCATCTTGACCCCGATATCCTTGAGCAGAATCGTGGTCAGGATACTGGACTGGATATCGTCGCCGATCGCGACGATCACACAGTCGAAGTTGCGCAGGCCGAGCGAACGTATGACGTCTTCGTCGGTAGAATCCGCAACCACGACATGTGTAAGCTCCTCACTCATCGCCTCCACGGGCTCCTCGTGCTTGTCGATCCCCATAACCTCATAGCCAAGCTTGATCAGTTCCTTGGCCAGACTCGATCCGAACCTGCCTAGTCCAATAACGGCATATTGACTGCGCTTCATCCTGTGTCTCTTCCCCTATCCGATGGTGATTTTCCCTTCCGGGTATCTGTACAGCTCTTTCTCCGCTTTGGGTCCCAGCGCATAAGCCAGCGTCAGCGGTCCAAGACGGCCGGCAAACATCGTCAAGGCGATCATGACTTTGCCGAAGGTCGACAGATCGGGCGTCAGTCCCATGCTGAGGCCGACCGTGCCGAATGCGGACGTTACCTCGAACAAAATCATTAGAAAGCTGTGATCCTCAGTCGTGGACAGCAGCATCGTGACGATCATGACCAGGAACAAGGCCAGCATCGTCAGCGTGATCGCCTTCAGGATACGGTCCTTGCCCAGTCTGCTGCGGAACAGCACGATATCCTCCTTGCCCCGGATCATCGCGATCATGGCCCCGACCAGCACCGTGAAGGTCGTCGTCTTCACTCCTCCGCCTGTCGAGCCTGGAGAAGCCCCGATAAACATCAGGATGATGATGAACAGCTGACTCGCCTGCCGCAGTCCCGCCATGTCCACACTATTGGCGCCTGCCGTTCTCGGCGACACGGACTGGAAGAACGAAGCCAGTACCTTGCCGTCCCAGCCGAGCGGGCCCAGCGTTCTCGTATTCGAATATTCGAAGGCGAAGATGACGATAGCTCCTAGCACAATCAGCAATCCGCTGGCCGACAGCACGACCTTGGAATGCAGGGACAGCCGCCGCTTCTGCTTGAATTCCAGCAGATCCGACAGGACGACGAAGCCGAGGCCTCCGAGCACGATGAGCGCCATCGATACGACATTGACCAGCGCATCATCCGCATAGGAGGTAAGACCGGTGAAGGGCCCGCTCACCGCACCGAATAAATCAAAGCCAGCGTTGTTGAAAAATGAAATGGCATGAAAGAACCCGTAGCCGATCCCTCTCGCCACCCCGAGATCGAAGGACCACCGGATGGCGAACAGAATGGCTCCCGCGAGCTCGATGGTGAGCGAGTAAACCAGCACCTTGCGGATCAGCCGGACAATGCCTTCCATGCTGCCCTGGTTCATAGCCTCCTGCAGAATCAGCCTTTCCTTCAAGGAAATCCGTTTTTTCAGTACAAAAGCGAACAAGGTAGACATCGTCATGAAGCCAAGTCCTCCGACCTGAATCATGATGATGATGACGATTTTGCCGAATAAAGACCAATGAAGTCCGGTGTCTACGACGACAAGTCCTGTCACGCAAGCTGCCGAGGTCGCGGTGAACAACGCATCGAGGACAGGCGTCGGGAGGCCATCCGCGGATGAAAAGGGCAGCGTCAACAGAATCGTGCCGAGCAGAATAATCGCGGCGAAGCCAAGCACCAGAATCTGCGGCGGCGTCAGCTCGAATTTCTTATGCTTCTGTGCGGTTGATATCATCTCATGGGGCACCTCATCGCCGTATATGAACAACAAAAAAAGCACGGGAAACCCAGTGCTTTGCGTACAAGGTTCCTGCATTCAAGCCTACGAGGTTAGCTGACGGATTCGGGTATACAGGCACCCTATCCATGCATGCGGCCGGACGGCCGGGCACGGAATTCACCCCTATGTTTCATGGTTCCCCCGTTTTCAATACGAAATTCGGCTTTTTTATTCAATTCATATGAATTATAGACGGGTTTGAGTGGAAGCACAAAGCTGTTTTTGACGGTTTTGGGTGGATAAAGCGATCCCCGGGGCAATTGTAAGCGATCACATGGGGGCAACCCTTGCGCTGGCTTGTTTTTTCCGACTCTTACGCATGTTATCATGATATTATCCAAAAGCATGGATGGACGTCCTTGCGAATACAATACAAGTGCCAGTCCAAAAGCATGCTCTCAGCACCGAGCCCTCTTGCCCAATAGATTCCAACCGATAAGGAGTGCGCTATGCCCACATTCAAGCAACGCCCCCCCTTGCTGCTCGCCGTTATCGGCTTGCTGCTGTATTTCGGCCTCTCGTACGCGGTTCCGCTGTTCGACAAGCCCTCCTCCCCAGAGCAGGAGAAGCGTTCAACCCCGGCGATCAGCAAGCAGGAAGCGGCCCAGACGGCTGTCGCCTTCATCGACCGGCGCTTCGGCCTCTCCGGGAAGCAGACGGCGGACACGCTGTTCCAATCGTATACGTCCCGCAGCGGCTATATTCAGCAGGCCAAGCTGGAGGATGAATATGAGAAGAAGTTCGCTGCCCGATTCCCTATCGATTACTATGAAGTGGAAATTCGCGACGGAACCTCGACCTACTACGTCGGCGTCAACTTTACGACCCGCAGCGTCCTAAGCTTTAGCGCCTACAAGGCCCCTACAGCCAAGACGGATGCGCTGCCCACACTGGAGAGCACCCCCGGCTCAGCGGCGGAGCAAGCGATCCGGGATATGGGCTTTGATCCCGCAGGCTACACGCTGCACAGCGGAGTCAGCCCGGAGGGAGCGGCCGAGCAGGTGTATGTCAGCAGGACGGAGCAGATCGGCGAAGCCAAGCTGGAGCTGAGGCTGCTGACGGTAGGCGGACAGGTGACGGCATTCCGACCGGCATTCCCGCCGCCCGACAGCTTCGTGCGCTGGCAGGAGGTCCAGGACGGCCGCTCCGGGCTTATGACAAGGATCAGCATGATCGCCTCGCTGGCGATGACGCTGGCCTCCCTGGTGATCGTGGTGCGCTACCGGCGGCAGATCAGCTTCGTGCGCGGCACACTGCTTACACTTGTCTTTCTAGCGCTGTATCTGCTCAACAACTACAATATGCTGCCGGCGTTTCGCACGAGCCATGGCAGCGGGCCATCCGAGGCGGGTGCCATCCTCTATCTGTGGATCATCAATACCTACGTTGTGCTAATGGCGTTATCCACGTATTTCGCCCTGCTTGCCGGAGGTAAGCTCACGCAGGACCGCGGCGTCCGCCCTTGGGCCGTGTGGCGGGACGTGGACTTTGGAGAGCAGGCCAAGCGGTCCATGAAGGACGGCTACATCCTGGGCCTGTTCATTCTAGGCATCCAGCAGGTGCTGTTCCTCGGTGCCTCCGCGCTGTTCGATGTCTGGTCCGTGAACGACCCCAGCGACTCCGTCTACAATATGACGCATCCGGAAATTTTCCCGCTGCTCGCGTGGTCGGCAGCCATCTCCGAGGAAGCGGTCTTCCGCCTGCTGGGCGTGTCCCTGATGCTGCGGCTGACCCGCAGCCCGTTCGTCTCCGTGCTCATCCCAAGCATCGTATGGGCGATGAGCCATACGCAGTACCCGATCTACCCGGTCTATACCCGTCTGATCGAGGTGACCGTCATCGGCATTCTGTTCGGCTATGCCTTCCTGCGCTACGGCTTCCTGACGGCCGTCTTCGCCCATGCGTCCATGGACAGCATCCTGATGGGCCTGTCACTCATCTATGACGGGGACGCCAAACAAGCCGCCGCAGGACTGGTCTACTTCTTCGTCCCTGCGGCGGCCGGCTGGCTGCTCTATGCGATTCACGGACGGATCAGACGCCGTCCTCCGTCCTTGCCTTCCGCGCGCTACCCTTGATTCTCGTCCGCTATGGAACAACTGAGATGTGGTGTCTGACTGGAGCTTCGGTTATTCCGCCAGCCCGGTATTCTCCAACTCGCCAGACACTTTGTCGCTCTCTTCCCCGGAAGCCGCATCCGGGTCTGTATCTGCTGGACCGTTCAGCGAAGCAAGAATATGGAGAGCGAGCTTCTCCCCTATGCCCAGAGGCTTGAAGTCTGCGACTTCGGCCTCTTTGATTTTCTTCAGCGAGCCAAAATGCTTGAGCATGGCCTTGCGGCGCTTCTCGCCGATCCCGGTGATCGAGTCGAGCGTCGAGACGATCATCGACTTGGCCCGCGTCTCGCGGTGGAACGTGATAGCGAAGCGGTGAACCTCGTCTTGGATGCGCTGCAGCAGGTAAAACTCCTGGCTGTCGCGCGGCAGAGGCACGACCTCCGCCGGGTCCCCCATCAGCAGCTGCGCCGTCTTATGCTTGGCATCCTTCACCAGCCCGCATACAGGCAGATGCAGGCCCAGCTCATTCTCCAGCACGTCGACGGCTGCCGCCAGATGTCCCCGCCCTCCGTCGATGACGATCAGATCGGGCATCCGCAGTCCTTCCTTCAATACGCGCTCATACCGCCGCCGTACGACCTCCCGCATCGTTTCGTAGTCGTCCGGCCCTTGTACAGTCTTAATCTTGTACTTGCGGTATTCCTTGCGGTCGGGCTTGCCGTCAGTGAAGACGACCATGGCGGAAACCGGGTCCGAGCCCTGAATATTCGAGTTATCGAAAGCCTCGATCCGGTGGATCGTTCCCGTTCCCAGGTATTGCCCCAGATTCTCGACGGCCTTCACGGTCCGCTCGGCATCCCGCTCGATCAGCTTGAACTTCTCCTCCAGCGCCACACGGGCGTTGTCACAGGCCATGCCGACCATATTCTTCTTCAGCCCGCGGCGCGGCATATGAACCCGAACCTTCAGCCAGCTCTCCAGCGCTTCCTTGACGTCCGATTTCACCTCGGATAGACCTCCGTCATCCGATGCTTTGGATTCAGTGGAGCCTTCATCCGCTTGCGGTTCCCCTTCATCGTCAGGCAGTGGCTCCCCGGCTTCCGCCGCAGCCACCGCTTCACGGAAAGCCAGCCGGTCCGCCTGACTTTCAACCTCCAAGCCGGATTCCTTCTGTATGCCTGCAGCATCTGCGGGGCCGACGGCAATCTCCGCTTCCTCTGCACTGAGCGGCAGGAAAATCTCCTTCGGCAGCGCCGGATTGTCGCTGTAGTACTGGGTCACGAAGGAGATAAAGTCGTCGTAAGCCTGCCCATAGTAAGGGAACATCGTCGCATGTCGCTCGATCAGCTTGCCTTGGCGCATATACAGAATCTGCACGCACATCCAGCCCTTGTCCACGGCGAAGCCAAACACGTCGCGGTCCATCTTATCCGTCGTCGTGATCTTCTGCTTCTCCATCACCGCATTGATATGCATGATCTGGTCGCGCATCTCCTTGGCCCGCTCGAAGTTCAGCTCCTCGGCCGCCTCCTGCATCTTCCGCTGGAGGTCTTCCTTGATGTCATCATGCCCGCCGTTCAGAAACCGTGCAATTTCGCCGACCATCTTGTCGTACGTCTCCTGCTCGATTTCATACTCACAGGGCGCGATGCATTGTCCCAGATGATAGTAGAGACATACCTTATCCGGCAGCGTGTTGCATTTGCGCAGCGGATACAGCCGGTCCAGCAGCTTCTTGGTCTCTTGGGCCGCATACGCGTTCGGATACGGTCCGAAGTATTTCCCCTTATCCTTGAGCACCCGGCGCGTGACCTCTAGCTTCGGATGAGCTTCATTCGTAATTTTAATATAAGGAAAGGACTTGTCGTCCTTCAGCAGCACATTGTACCGCGGCACATATTTCTTGATCAGGTTGCACTCCAGAATGAGTGCTTCCATATTGCTGGCGGTCACAATATATTCAAAGTCGACGATATCGTTGACGAGAAATTGCGTCTTGGTCGTATGGCTCCCCGTGAAATACGTGCGCAACCGGTTGCGCAGGATTTTGGCCTTGCCTACGTAAATAATCGTACCTTCCCGGTTCTTCATCAGATAACAGCCCGGCAGCTCCGGGACGAGCGATAGCTTGGTCTTGATCGCTTCCCGTATTTTCTTCCGTTCCTCCGGGTTCCAGTCCCCCTGCGAGACGGTCATACTCCTTCTCCCCTCTCTTACACAAAGCAAAAAAGCTCTTTTCCAGCATAGCAGAAAAAGAGCTTTTTCTCATCCATTTACCTATCGGCAGCCAATTATTGGTGGCGGCTGATGACGTTTTTCAGAGCGTCCTTGGATTGGAAACCAACAACCTTGTCAACCGGCTGGCCGTCTTTGAAGACGATCAGCGTCGGGATGCTCATCACGCCAAAGCGGGAAGCGGACTCTGGATTGTCATCGACGTTAACTTTGGCGATTTTGACATTGTCGCCGATTTCTTTGTCGAGCTCCTCCAGAACCGGAGCGATCATTTTGCAAGGGCCGCACCAAGGAGCCCAGAAATCTACAAGAACTGTACCGGAACCTTCCACTTCGCCGGTAAAAGACTGATCATTTACATTCACGATAGCCATTAGGAAAAACTCCTCTCGAGCGGGATAATATCAACATGTAAAGTATACCACAAAGCACCGAGTTTTCAACCGAGGCAAAGTTTGCACAATTGTCACTTCCGATCCTTTACAACAATCTGCGAAGTTGGGTATACTAGCCCTATATGCTTACGTTATGATGCCTGACGTGTGCGGTTGAACGGTCTGCAGGACCTGCGCATCCGCCGCACGAAGCGATAAGGAGGAACTCAAATGAGCAACGATCCGAGACACCCGGAACTGCATGTGTACGAGGAACAACGGAATGACTTGATCGACGTAGGGTTAGGCTTCGGCGTATTTTTCGGCGTCCTGTTCGTGATCGCCATCGTCGCAACGGTCATCTCGCTTCTCGTGAAGTAGGACCCCGGATGAACCATGAAAAAAAGACCGCTCGTTCTACACGGGCGGTCTTTTTTTCTGTACATCTTAGTGCTTATATGAACTTAATGCTTACTGGGATGCTCGTCCCGATTCCTTGCCTTCCCGGTCACATCATGCTTCCCCAAGCAGCAGTCCTGCCTCAGAGCTATACCTGCTTCCCACGGCCCCGTTTATTGTATCCGACCACGTCGACGACGTCGACGAAAGGGCGGATCCGGTCCATGATCCGACGTCCCTTGAACTCCTCGTCGCCATCCTTGCTCGTGAAGCTGAAATGCTGCTCGAGCGCATCCAGATCATGATTGGACGTGAAAAAGGTCGGCTTCCGGTTCATCCGGTAGTTAAGAATCGCGCCCATTACATGATCGCGCAGCCACGGATTCAAATTCTCCGCTCCGATATCGTCGAAGACCAGCAGATCGGTTTCCTTCAAAGCGTCGATTGTTTCCTTCAGCTTGAGCGGGTCCTGGAACATGGATTTCAAATCCTCGGCAAAGTCCGGCATATACACAATCGCACCTGTATACCCGTCCTTGGCCAGCTCATAGAGCAGGTAGCACATCAGGAACGTTTTTCCTGTGCCCAAATGGCCGCTTAGATACAGGCCTTCCTTAGGCAAGCCGTCCTGGCGCGCCTTGAGCACAAAATCCATCACCTGCAGCACGGCAGGTTCCCGCTCCTGGTCCTTATCCATAATCTCCAACGAGGAATAGCCCTGGGACAACGCCCGCTCATCCACGTAAAAGCTGCGGATCCGGCTGCGGATCGCATCCTGTGTCGACTGGGCGATGAATTTCTTGCAGGCGACCTTGTGGTCGTATACGCGTGTCCAGTCCTCTCCCGGCTCGATCCTCAGCATGGTGTAATGACCCTCCATGTCGTTCGGACAGCGGTCCAGTCCCGGACAATTCGTACAGTTGGCATGCTCCCGCACATGTTGATGCAGCTTGTTCAAATTCAGCTTGATCGTCTGCCGGTCCAGCTCGGGATGCTTCTGCCTGAGCTTCACGATCAGCGGGTCGGCCGCTATCTCGCGGGCCTTCTCCTCCGCCTGCTGCAGCAGCTTCTGCCCGGGAATCCCCCCTCGCAGCAAATCTCCTAGCGATTCCATTGCCATGATTGCAGCACCTCCTTGTGAAGCACATAGCTATATCACATTGCTTTTATCCGCAAGTGCTCAGCCCCTAAGGGTCCTGGCCTATACGATCTGATGTATAATGCGCCTTATAGCTGCCCGTCCAGCAGCCGCGCCTTGCGCCTCATTTCCTCACGCTCCGCTTCGGACAGCACCCGGGACGGCTTGGCGCCATCCTGGACCACCGGGATCTGGGGCTTCTGCCGCGTCCCGCTGCGCGGGCCTCTGCCAGATGCGGACGAAGTCCCGGCAAAGCCCGGCTTAGCTGCCCGTGCTTTCTTCTCGCTATATTCCATCTGCTCACGCACATAATGAACGGCCTGCTCGAACGAAGCGACCTGTTTGCCCAGCATGTCGGTAACGATCGCTTCCATATACTTCTTAGACCAGGAACGCTTCGTAATATAAATAAAATGGATGAGGACATTAATGACTTCTTCACGCAGCCCATAATTCAGCTCGACCCGGGACAGCGTATCCAGCAACCCGTCAGGCACCGTTCCGCGCGAGAAAATCTTCTCCAGCAGGAACGTATACGGTTCATTGCGCAGGATGTAATTGTACTGATGCTGATTGCATTCTCCCTGGAATAAGTCGGGCACTTCCAGATAGTAGGACATCTCCACAGGCTTGTCCTTGCTCTCCTCCGCTTGCTCGGTCCGTTCATCGGCCCGGGCGGCTTCGTTCCGGCCCGGCAGCTTGGCCATCAGCCTCACGCGGTCTTCACTGCGCTTCTTGTCCTGGCGGAACACCTGGTTGGCGCGGTGCTGGAGCAGCTCAAGCACGAGTTGGCCTCCCTCTTCAAAAACCCCGTCCTCATCCAGCAGCTTGCACACATCCGTCAGGTATAAGCCATACTTCTTGGCCACGTAGTTGATCGTCGCCAGTTGCTCAGGCTCATACTTCAGACTCTCTACATATTCGCGGTTCAACGAGTCATGCGGGAACCGCATAATAATCTCCGCGTACGAGAATCCCTTATTGGCAACCTCCGGCTTCCGCTCGTCGATCGCCGTGGCTGCCGATTCGAAGAACGCCTGCTCCAGCTCGGGGTCGACCTCTGCGCTAAGCCGGAACAGATCATAGAAAGGCACCGATAAATTCTCCGTATTGGCCCGCTTGAGCTCCTCTGCTTCGGGCACGACCAGCTCGTCGCGCAGCGCGAACACGGCATACTTGCCGATTTTATCGCGGAGCAGCAGCGTGAGATGATGGTTCTTGAAAAACTCTCCGGGCGTTAGCGGCTCGAACAGTTCATATTCGTAGACGTAATCCTCCGACGCTGCAGCGAACCTGCGCGACGTACGCAGCAAGCCGACCGCCTCAAGCTTCGACGTCTGATCGATGAGCCACTTGCGGCCCCGCTCGCCAGCCTCTAGCTCCAGTGCCAGAAACAGCTTGCGCTGCTGCTCCATCTCCGAGCAGCCTGTCTTGTCTCCGGGCAGTTGGTGATACAGCGTGTGGTACAGGCTGATCGCGTAAGCCCCGACCATCGGCTGATACATGGCCGTCAGCATTTTATAATCGAGTCCGCTGAGGGCAAAATCCCGTACAACGACAAAGCGATGATATTCCGAAAAATGAAGCATATTGGTAATTCTCAATACATTTCCAACCCCATCCGTAAGGCCAAGTGTTAATCTTCATTTTACCACAGCAATCGACAGCGGTGTAGAAGAAAAAGAAGGCTGCGTCCTTGGCTAGCGGACGAGCCTCCTTCTCTATCCCTTATCCGGGCCTCGCATCAAGCGGTTCTAGAACATGCTGTAGCCCTTGGAGCGCAGCGACTTGATCGTCGAGCCGCTTAGCACAGCCCCGATCAGCCCTCCGACCGCCGGCACATAGTCGAAGACCGAGTATTCGGCGATATTTTCCCCCAGCGATCCCGTTCCCCAGCCCCAGTAAATGACCAGGCCGATGACGAGCGCAATATATCCGTATATAGGGAACCAGGTTGTTTTCATCAGCATGTTCAATATGAACCCAAGTCCGAAAAACAGCACGAACAGCAGCACCGTGACAATAATCAGTTGCAGCAACGCAGACAGCTCCTTTTGGCATTCTCTCTTACTATTATAAACAAATCCGCGATGGGGTAAAGTCTGCCCTTTCCGGAGCGTGTGAACACTTTGTCACCGTTTGCTCACCGGTTCGCCACACAGTTGCCCTAGCCCGATTCTTTAGCTACAATGAAACAAGTTAAGGAAAAGCTTGCCTGACTATATTCAGATAGCCAAAGGGAGAGATAAAGCATGAGTGAAGCCGTACATACGCTCGATGGCTGGTACAGCCTGCATGATTTCCGTGCGATCGACTGGAATGCCTGGAGAAGCCTGAGTGCCCAGGAACGCAACCGCGCGGAGGACGAGCTGCTGTCCCTGCTGAAGCAATATCAGTCTACCGAGGACCAGAAGCTCGGCAGCACTGCTTTCTATTCCGTCGTTGGGCAGAAGGCTGATTTCGTCTTCATGCACCTGCGCGAGACGCTGGAGGAGCTCAACGAGCTCGAGACCGCGTTCAACAAGACGCTGTTCTCGCAAGTGACGATTCCGACCTACTCGTACGTATCCGTTGTCGAGCTGGGCGGCTACATGGCCAAGCCAGGCTCTGATCCGATGCAGGACCCGGACATTCTCGCCCGCCTGAAGCCGATTCTGCCGAAAGCGAAGCATATCTGCTTCTACCCGATGAACAAGCGCCGCGGAGGCCAGGACAACTGGTACATGCTGAGCACCGATGAACGCCGCACGTTCATGCGTGGTCACGGGACGATCGGCCGGACTTATGCTGGTAAGGTGAAGCAGATCATCGGCGGTTCCATCGGCCTCGATGACTGGGAATGGGGCGTGACGTTGTTCTCGGACGATCCGCTGCAATTCAAGAAAATCGTCACCGAAATGCGCTTTGACGAGACGAGCGCCCGCTTCGGCGAGTTCGGCGACTTCTATGTCGGCAACCTGCTGGATGCTGACAAAACAGCCGCTCTGCTCAAGCTGTAAGCAAGCGCTAGGAACCGAACAGGACCTTCGACATCCCGCACCCGGGAAGTCGAAGGTCCTTTGCTTTCCGAATTTACTTCCCGTCCACAGCTCTCGTTACGGTCCCCTGAACATAAAAAACCTTGCCCTCCCGGCCAAATGACCGTTCAGACAAGGCTCTATAGGCTTAGTATTCGTCTTCCTCAGCAGCCAGCTTCGCCAGCTCCTCATCCATCGCCTTGCGCCGCAAATACTCCTCCGTATCGCGGTCGCGCTGGCGCGACTTCTCCTTGAGGCGCTCGATGGCAGGCAGAATCAAAATATCGATCTCCTTCTGCACCGGAGCCACCAGATCATAGCGCATCTGCTCTTCCAGAAAGTGCCCGACATCGATCAAGGCGTTGTACCGGTCCAGCTCCTCCCGGGTCAACAGCCCCCGAACCTGAACGCTGCAGTGGCGCACAGTCTAGAAGCGGCCTTTCTTGAGAACCAGCGGAATGCCACCGATCGTGTACAAATAGCGGACGTCGATGATCTTCTTCATCACCGAAGCCACGCCGCCCTTGATCTTCTTCGAGCCGACGATGCCGATCGCTTCCCCGCGGCCGAGCGATGCCACAGTGCCCTTCGGCTTGTATTCGAATTTCTTCAGATCGGAGTTGCGGATCTGAGCCACCAGATTATGCGCACAGACATCAGCCTGCTGCATCGAAATCTGAGCGGTCGGCGGGTAAGGACGACCCTCTGGATTCATGACGATGGAACAGTCACCCAGCACGTAGATGTTCTCATGTCCTGGGATACGCAGCGTATCGTCAACCTTGATGCGTCCACGCATCGTCTCGAAGCCTGCTTCATCCAGCATATGGTTGCCGCGGATGCCACCGGTCCAGATCACAGTAGAGGACTTGATCTCCTCGCCCGTTGCGAGGACGACGCCGTCCGTCGTGCATTCCTTAATCGCTGTCGCAATCTTGAACGTCACGCCCTTGTTCTTCAGCACGTTCATCGCGTATTCCACCAGCTCGGGGTCGAAGCCAGGCAGCGCCGTCGGTGCTGCCTCGATGTTATAGATCTGCACCACAGAAGGGTCAACGTCGAACTCCTTACAGAGCTCGGGAATGCGGTCGGCCAGCTCGCCGACGAATTCGATGCCCGTGAAGCCTGCTCCGCCAACGACGAACGTCAGATAGTCGGTACGCGCCGGCTCCCGCTTGAACTTGGCGAACTGGTATTCGATATGCTCACGGATAAACCGCACGCTGTTGATCGAGCGGATGTTCATCGCATGCTCTTTCAGACCCGGAATGCCAAAGGTTTCCGGCTCTCCCCCCAGCCCGATGACGAGATAGTCGTAGGAAAGCGTACCTTCCTCAAGAATAACCTTCTTCTCCTGCGGACGAATCTGGACGACGGTCGACTTCACAAAATCGATCTTGAATTCATCGATCAGCTTAAGAATGTTGACGCGCGCATTCTCCGGATTGTCTGTGCCGGCAGCTGGCATATGAAGATGGGTGGTAATATAGTGATAATCGTGTTTATTTACCAGCGTAACGTCCGCTTCGTTATAGTTCAGTTCCTTCTGCAGCCGGATCGCTGTTACAATACCGCCATAACCAGCACCCAAAATCACAATTCTTGGTATTCGACTCATGCTCGATCCCTTCCATCCTAGGTAGTTTTTCTATTATGCATTGTAGGTTGTTCCAAAATTCTTTGTGAAAAATTACACAATCTATATCGAAACCGAGTTTTATCCGATTTGATCAAGCTTTTGTTTATTGTGGGCATTTTTTAGGCAGAATATGATAAAACCAGGGACCCAAACCCCATTAATGCACAGAAGTAACCAATTCTTATGAAATGATATAATGTTACGTCTGAAATAGCAAGTGTTATTTTGTTTACAAAATGACGTAATATTTCAATTATATTTCAATGAACGAGGGGCTATTTGAAAAAATTATGAACGCCATTAATTATTTTAATTGATAATTGTTCTCTTTCGTATTTTCATGAAAGGGGCGGGCGTTTATAATAGAGTGGATTCATAACCGTACCGGAGGTGCTTTCATTTCATGAGTAACGAAATTGTAGACATTATTGTCATCGGCGGAGGGCCTGCCGGGATGTTCGCTTCTTTTTACGGCGGGATGCGTCAGGCTTCCGTTAAGCTGATCGAAAGCATGCCGCAGCTCGGTGGACAGCTCGCAGCACTCTATCCTGAAAAATACATCTACGATGTAGCCGGATTCCCTAAGGTAACCGCTCAGGAGCTCGTTAATAATCTGGATGCACAGATGAAGCATTTCGAAGGCATCGACATCCGCCTGGAAGAGAAAGTGCTGAAGGTTGAGAAGAAGGACGAGCGTTTGTTCGAGGTTACGACGGACAAAGGTGTTCATCAATCCAAAGCCGTCATCATCACAGGAGGCGTAGGAGCCTTCGAGCCTAGAAGACTTGAGCTGCCCGAAGCTGCCCAGTACGAGAAGAAAAACCTGTACTACTTCGTCAGCGATCTGCATAAGTTCAAGGGCCAGAAGGTGCTGATCAGCGGCGGCGGCGACTCCGCGGTTGACTGGGCGCTGATGCTGGAGCCGATCGCCGAAGAAGTGACCCTGATCCACCGCCGCGATAAATTCCGCGCGCATGAGCACAGTGTAGAAAACCTGAAGAACTCCAAGGTTAAAGTGCTGACTCCGAAAGAAATCGTCTCCCTGCATGGCAACGACAGCATCTCTTCCGTTGTACTGAATGATATCAAGTCCGGCGAGCAAACGGTTGTCGATGTCGATGCCGTGATCGTAAACTTTGGTTTTGTATCCTCCCTCGGTCCGATCGGCGAATGGGGACTTAACATCGAGAGTGGCTCTATCGTCGTCGACTCCCGCATGGAAACCAATATCCCCGGAATTTTCGCAGCTGGCGATATTACCACCTACCCCGGCAAGCTTAAGCTGATTGCCGTTGGCTTCGGCGAAGCCCCAACCGCTATCAACAACGCCAAGGTCTACATCGACCCTACGGCGAAGCTGTCCCCAGGCCACAGCTCGAACATGAAGCTGTAATCCCTGTCTGAACATGTAGGCAACGATCGGCCCTTTGCCCACCAGCCGGCAAAGGGCTGTTCGATTTGCGCCAACGAACCTTACGGGCAAAAAAAAGCGCCGGTCAGCAGACCTGCGCATCGCCTTCTCTGTAGAAATTCAAGTCAAGTTGACGACGATTGATCTCTTCCAATAACAATTCGACAAATTCTTCTTCAAGCATCAGGTCAAGGGCTTTAAAGTATGAATCTACCAAAATCTCATTACTGATCAATTTCATAGTCATCACCTTACTTATTCTTTAAAGTAAAGTTATATTACCATGGGCAAAAACTTAGAACAAGCGTTCCGTTATCCACATCCGGTTGTGCACAACCTGTGTGTAGGATGTTGATAACTGTAGAATAATGGATGTTATTGCGGACGGATATGTGGACAAAGTTATACACACCCGTGAATGGTAAGAACGGTAATAAAAAACTTTAATCATTTTTTATAATTCCCATTGTCTTCCTTTTCAGTGAAACGCTGCTTGCTGCGAGAACGATACAGCTTATGTCCTCCGAAGACCGATGCTAGTCCTTCCACAGTTATACCCGGTCCTGCTGATGAGCCAGCCGGAGAATGTCCGGAACCTGGAGGATAGGCTTCTCGTACCCGGTTCGAGCCACCTGAAGCATGGCATTTCCGAGCTCCTTCATGGTGAGCAGTTGATTGGGGAACAACGGCTTTAGCAGCGGATACAGCCAGGTTATGGTCCAAGCGTAGCTATACGTATTTTTCAGGCCCTTGGTCGGATGGATGTAGCTGGGACGGAACATATAGGCAGCCCGGAACGGCAGCTGCAAGAGGTGATTTTCCGTCCTTCCTTTCACCCGGGCCCACATGCTTCGTCCCTGCTCCGTGCTGTCGGTGCCGCTCCCTGTAATATAGCAAAAAACCATGCCCGGGTTCGACCGCGAGAGCAATTCGGCCATATGCATCGTCATATCGTAAGTAATCCTCGTGTAATCCGCTTCGCTCTTGCCTACTGATGATATGCCAAGACAATAGAAGCAAGCATCATAGCCCTTCAGCCGTTCGGCTATAGAGGATAGGTCGAAGAAATTATCGTGAACAAGCTCAGTTAGCTTAGGGTGAGACATCCCGGATATTCTGCGGCTGATGACAAGCACCTCTTCAACCTCTGGATCCAGGAGACATTCATGCAGAACCCCCTCTCCAACCATGCCTGTAGCTCCAGTTAGGATAACCTTCATCGTAGATCCCTCACTTTCGTCTTTTTTCTGATAACGATCCGACCTAAAGTCTACGGCCGGCTAATAGCTCCCCACAGCGCCTCCCAGCCCATCGATTTGAGTTGACATAGCTGGTCCGGCTCCCGGAAGGCCATCTCTAAAACCATGTCTGCGAGAGCCTGAATGATTCCTGCCAGAAAGGAAACCGGCTGTTCACGAAGAACGCCCGTCTTAAAGCCTTCTGCCACCATCGTCTGAAAATCAGTAAACATCGTTTCGCCAGCACGCTGACTATCCTCGGTAATTCTTTCGGAGACGCTAAGCTGCCGCAGGGCTCTCCACTTATTCGGATGGCTCGCTCCCCACTCGACAAATTGACTCCAGAGCCGCTGAAACTGTTCTTGAACACTGGCATCAACCGAATAATCAGCCGAGAGGATGAGCGTCAGATCGGACTTCAAGTCCAGATAAAGCTGGTTCAGCAGATCGTCCTTCGTCGGGAAATAGACAAATAACGTCCCTTCGGCGACCCCGGCATTCTTTGCGATTTTGCTCGTAGATGCGGCAATGCCAACAGATGCAATCTCGTTGGCTGCAGCCGCAAGCAATGCCTTTCGTTTCTCTTCACTAAGAGGACGGGCCATGAGTTCATCCCCTATCATTTAATTGAGTGATTACATACTCATTATAACAATCAGAATCAACATTTGTCAAAAACGGCCCGTCATTTTCAATCATCGATTTTCTCTGAATCTTTTAACTACTTGCCTTCTCCGCTGCTTCGCCGGAACTTTTTTGTAACCGTTTGCATATGCTGATAACAAGGGGCCACTCCCTGATGCTGCCCCTACTTTCCATGATAGAAAGGATGGTGAGATCGGATGGCCCTCTATAATGGACTTGCCGCTTGTTTGGGTTTTGTATTTGCAGCCGCTCCCTGGTGGGCTTCATTTACCGACAATCAGCCTGCTCTTTGGACCAGCATCATCTTCGGTCTGCTGCAGGTGCTTGCCTCGCTCTCCGCACGCAGCCATAAGGGCTGGTCTTCCTGGCCTCATTGGATTTCGCTGCTATGCGGTGTATCGTTTCTTATCTTCCCGTTCCTCTTCCACTTCCCATGGGGACTTGCTGTACTATACGCGGTGCTCGGTTACTCGACCGTACTGCTCAATTATGCGGCTATGAATAAGCCAGCTCCTCCTCGCTAGCATTTAGAGGACATGATCCGCCGCCAGCACAGGATACCCCGCAACTTATCCCCTATTGTGTGGATATTGTGCATAACAAGTCGGATAAGGCCAAGACTTCAGGTTTGTGCCTGTGTATAATTATCGCGCAATTCCGAATTATCCACAAATGTGCCGGGCACGCACAAAAAAGCCTTCCCTGCTTCAGTGCGCAATACCACACTTTCGCTGGGAAGGCAGCATGTCAAAATAGCTATTAACGCCAGATATGAAAACTTAATCCTCGCAAGGCTGCGCGAGTACCGCGTCTTCTTCCTTCGTACGGAACGATTGTCCGCAGCCGCAGGAAGCTACGGCATTCGGGTTCTGGATGGTGAAGCCGCCGCCGATGCCGGTATCCTGGAAGTCGATCTCGACACCGTACAGATACTTGGCGCTATCTCCATCCACGACAACCTTCAGCCCGTGGATTTCCATCGTTGTATCGTCTTCCTTCTCCGTATCGTCGAAACCCATACCATACGAAAAACCGCTGCATCCGCCCGATTTGACGCCGATGCGCAGGAACAAATTCGAAGCTTCCTCCGCCTGCAGCATTTCTTTGATTTTATCGCTAGCCGTTTCGCTGATCGTGATCATAGAAACTCAGCCTCCCTTACATAAAAGTTATTTCTATATAAAAGTATACTCCTTTGAGGCCGACACCTCAAGGGACTTTGCACAATCGAATTGCCTCATCAGCTTGTCTGTATGATAAAAGCGGAGAAGTAATACATCGAGCTGCTCACTGCACCGTTGAACCTCCGGATGCATAAGCCCAAGCTCTACGCCCAAGCGAACCATACGCTGGCGGTTATGTTCAATTTCCAGCGTCAACGTGTTATGCAGATCAGCCAAATCCTCAGTCAACACCTACACCGTCCATTCATCCAACAAGTACCGTCACCTTGCCAACAAAAAAGAAGTATACTAGATTTTGGCGGCAATGAAAACAGAGAATCTAAATTTTTGTAAGCTTGTCCATAAAGATTTATGGGATATTCATTAATTTCACCCAATTACTTCCTACTCCATAGGGCCTTGCTTTTCTTTTGTTCCACGCATGTATTGCTCCGCTCAGATATGAGGTTTATAATAAAGTGTGCTTTTATTCAGATTTGTATGTACCGATTGACGAATGCGCCCATGAGCCTGCTGCCCATGGGCGCCTATCCAGTTTACGGAGGTGGATCGATGAGCACCGCAATTAACAATGAACAGCTGCGCATGGCGGCAATCGCCGAAAAGGTGGAGCATGGCGAGCGCCTCTCTCTCGAGGATGGCGTATTTCTGTACGAATCCGACGATTTGTTGACCATTGGTCAGCTGGCCAATAAGGTGAACCTGCGCAAGAACGGCAAGAAGGTTTACTTCGTCGACAACATGAGCCTGTACTTTACGAATGTATGCGAAGAGCATTGCGCCTTCTGCCATTTCCGCCGCGATGAGGGCGAAGAAGGAGCTTACACGCTGACCCCGGAGCAAATGTTCGACTATATCGACAAGCATTACCATCCGGGCATGCGGGAATTTCATATTACCGGTGGGCATAACGCCAACGTCCCTTTCCAATACTATGTGGACTGCATCCGCGGTTTGAAGCAGCGCTATCCCGATGTGACCATCAAGGCGCATACGGCTGCTGAGATCGAATTTTTCTCCAGAATCAGCGGCCTGGGATACAAGGAAGTGCTTCAGGCTCTGATCGATGCGGGACTCGGCACGATGCCTGGCGGAGGCGCAGAGATTCTATCTGAGCGCTACCGCAAGAAAATGCGCCTCGTGGATAAAGCCTCCACGGATGAATGGCTCGATGTGCACCGGACTGCACACCAGCTCGGGATGAAGACGCACGCGACCATGCTGTTCGGGTCGATCGAGACCTTCGAGGAGCGTGTCCGCCATCTGATGTATCTCCGCGAGCTGCAAGACGAGACCGGCGGGTTTATGGTGTTTATCCCTAATGCGGTCCAGCCTGCCAGTGTAGATGCAGGTCTCAAGCGCCGGGTGTCCGCTTACGACAACCTGAGAACGATCGCTATCAGCCGGCTGATGCTGGACAACATCCAGCACGTGAAAGCCTACTTCATCAACCTGGGCACGCAGCTCACACAGATCGCCTTCGCCTTCGGAGCCTCAGATGCTCATGGAACCATTATTCAAGAACGCATCAGCCACGCAGCGGGCGCTACGTCTCCCGAAGGGCTGACTCGAGACGAGCTTGTCCATCTGATCAAGGGAGCCGGACGTATTCCGGTAGAACGAGATACCTTCTACAACGAAATCAAGGTGTACGAATAAATTTGCATGCGAGAAAGGGTTTGCCGTTCTTATGAAAAAACTTGTCATTCTTGGCGGTGGGTATGGCGGACTGACCGTCGCCCAAAAATTGCTCGATGCGGAGCTCCCGGCTGATACGGTGATGATTATGGTGGACCGTATGCCTTATCAGGGGCTGAAAACCGAATACTACGCGCTAGCGGCCGGCACCGTATCCGATAAGGACATCCGTGTGCATTTCCCCGTTGATCCCCGGCTTATCCTGAAATATGGCGAAGTGAAAAGCGTCGATCCGGAGGCAAGGCTCATTTATTTTGAGAATGACGAGCCGCTGTCCTACGACTGGCTTGTCATCGCGCTGGGATGCGTAGACAAGTACCACGGCATCGAAGGGGCTCAGGAGTTTTCCCAAAGCATTCAGTCCTTGTCAGCGACTCGCAGGACGTACCAGGCGACCAACGATGCGCGGCCTTACGGCCAGATCTCGATCGTCGGCGGCGGTCTTAGCGGTGTCGAGATGGCCGCTGAGCTAAGGGAAAGCCGGCCGGATCTCAATATCCGCATCATCGACCGCGGAGCCAGTGTGCTATCCCCATTCCCGGAGAAAGTGCGCAAGTTTGTCCGCGAGTGGATGCTGGAGCATGATATCGAGCAGCGGACCCATGTGTCGCTGTGCAAAGTGGAGCCCGGCATGCTGCATAACGGGAGCGAGATTATTTATTCGGATGTCACGATCTGGACAGCCGGGATTCAGCCGAGTCCCATCGTACAGCAATTGAACCTGCCCAAGGATGCGCAAGGACGGCTCACCATTAATGCTTACCATCAATTGCCTGACTACACCAATATTTATATCGTTGGCGACTGTGCGTCGCTCCCTTTCTCGCCGAGCGGTCAAGCCGCCGAGGCCCAAGGGGAGCAGGTCGCCGAAGTGTTAAAGGCCTTGTGGAAAAACGAAACTCCCCGGCTTGGCAAAATCAAGCTCAAGGGAGTTCTCGGTTCGCTTGGCAAAAAATCCGGCTTCGGCATGATGGGCAAGCGAACCGTCATGACGGGTATGATGCCGCGGGCGCTCAAGAGCGGCGTGCTCTGGATGTCCAAGCGGCATTTCGGCTAGTCGGCATCGCTCAAGAGGTCGAACATGTCTTCGATCTCTTTTATTTTCGCATAAACGGCCTGCTCCAAAGCTTCTGCGGATTCAGCTGCGACGATCTCTCCGTTAACCAGGGCGAAGGCCGCCAGGTAACACTCGCCGCAGTTTCCCAGACAGCCGTATTCCAGCACGTCATAGTCGGGGTTGGCCTCCAGGGCCTGCATCAGCTTATCCGTACCGTGATGCATGTTGCTGGCACAAAATTCTATAATAGGTCTCACGGACGTTATGCTCCTTTACAGCCATTTTAATTTTCTGACGATTGTACTATAATAAGAAGTAGAAGGGAGATGAAGCACATGAGCGAAAGTACTCAGCAAAGCACCATGTATGATGAGGTGCTTGAAGTTCTAGATAAGCTTCGTCCATTCCTGCAGCGCGACGGCGGTGACGTTGAGCTGGTGGACGTGGAGGATGGCATCGTCAAGCTGAGATTGATGGGTGCTTGCGGCAGCTGCCCGAGCTCCACGATCACACTCAAGGCCGGTATCGAGCGCGCGCTGCTTGAAGAGGTCGAAGGCGTTCAGGAAGTTATGCAAGTATTCTAAGCTCCTTCCCTGAAGGAGAAGCGAAGGGTCGACCGGCAACGGTCGGCCCTTTTTTTGCTTTCGTGCCGATCAGAGGATCATGAAGTCGCAGCAGACCCCGCCGCAGCTCCGCTATGGACCGTCCCTCCGACCATAGCCCGGATCGGATCGAGTCCGCCCGACACGTCGATAATATTCCCCGTCAGGAAATCGGACCGCTCCTCGCACAGGAAGGCAATGACCCGCGCAATATCCTCGCCGGTACCGGGGCGCCCGCGCGGTGACTCGTCATCCTGCAGGTGCTCGACCTCGGCAATGAGCTTCTCTTTGTTAGCCCCGCGAATATCCCCCGGACAAATCATATTCACGGTAATGCCGCCGCCAGCCTCCTCGACCGCGAGTGTTTTCGTAAAGGATACAAGTCCAACCTTGGCGGCTGCATAGACTGCCCGGTGAGGCCAGCCCCTCGCCTCCGCCGCATGGCCGAAGCCAAAGTGAATGATGCGCCCCCACTGGTGCTTGCGCATGAGCGGAATAACCAGATGATCCAGATGCATCACCCCGATGAGATTGCCCTGCATCAGACCCTCGATCTCCGACGCCTCATATTCCCTGAATAACCGCCGCTCCCGGATGAACGGTCCGGCATTATTGATCAACACATCGATGTGGCCGAGCCGGTCAATAGCTTCGGCAACCAGCCTGTCGCGGTCAGCCGGCCGTGAGATATCGGCCTGTACCGCATAGCAGCGGGCACCGAGCCCCTGGATATGCTGGCATAGGGCCTCGGCCTCAGCCTCGCTGTGCATATAATTAATGACGATATCGAAGCCACGTTCAGCCAGAAGAAGCGCCGTCATTCTGCCCAGTCCCTTGGCGCTCCCGGTAATGAGCGCGGCTCTCCGTGGTTCCTTCATGCCCATTCCCCCTGCGGCTTATTCTATCTTCCAGTATAGTAGAAGCTGTGGCGCGATTCAACGGCGCCGGGCTTTCTCCCCGGACTCACCCGGTCTCGCCCGGTGGTGGGCAGCAGGCTTGGACGCGGCATGCTTGGTGCTGTAGCGGAACGCGATCACGATGATGCGCAGCGCCATCTCGCAGCCGGCTCTCAGATCGGCCAGATTGCCGTCCACCTCTTCCGCTTCGGGCCGGATCCGCTCACCGGGCTTGCTCTCCTTGGCCCGGATCAGGTCGTCCAGCAGATCGGCGTCAATCGTATGAATTTCGATATTGCGCTGATTGCGCAGGCGAGTTACCGGATCCTTGTACGTGACTTTCAAATCAAACAACATCTGCTCCAGATCCGTATACAACCCGTTCTGATGCATATTGCGGAGGACTGTAAAGTACGAAAACCGCGACTTGATTTTTTCCGTCTGCAGGGCGAAGCGTTCATTGAGAAATTGCCCTAGCTTATCCAGAATCGAGAACAGCCGGATTAGGGCGTTTTTATAGTAATACAGATGGCGGTGGTATTGCTGCCGCTCCTCGGGCGGCATCTGATCCACCAGCGTCGTATCGATTAATCGTCCGTAGCGTTCGGCTGCGTACTGGCTTTGCTCCAGCTCGTCAATTGACCTCAGGAAGCTCTCGCTCCATATCGCAAACCGTCGTTCCTGCGGCGTTTGCCTCTCCTGGGGAATCAGCGTGAGGGAACGCATATATGTCCTTATCGCCTCGTTCGCTTCCTTCAGCAGCCCTTCTTCCTTGCGGGGCGGTTCGTCGAATAAAGCTCTTAACATCGTACAGCTCTCCATTCTCGCAATAAATACCGGATTCTTCCTTGTTAGTATACCCTATGGGCAGGCGGAACACTACGGGAGCAGCCTGGAAGAAAACATGTCCGATGGTATGAAGTCCGGAGACAAGTCCGAAGATCCGTTTGTACGAACGCAAAAAACCGGAACTCCTGTCGCCAGGGTTCCGGCCAATGCGCTTGCGTCCTGTTATTTCACAACAAGGACAGGAATCCGTGCATGCTGCACGACATTATGACTGACACTGCCCAGCACGAATTCACTGAGCCCGCTGAGCCCCCGGCTGCCAATGACGATGACATCGGCACCGGATTCCTCGGCATGCTCCAGAATAACCTTGGCCGGCGAGCCCTGCTGGGTTGTAACTTCGACATTCAAGGCTCCGAACTCGCTCGCATGAGCCTTAGCCCGCTGCTCCAGCGCCACCGTATACTCGTATTCCTCCTTAGCCGCAGACGGTGAAGCCGCTACGAAGGCTTCACCGACCACCAGCGTCGGCCAGTAGAACACATGAATCACCTGCAGCTTCGCATCCGGGCTCAGCGCCGCGAGCCGCGCCCCCGCCTCCAGTGCCCGCTCCGAAATCTCCGATCCGTCATACGCTACCAAAATGTTCGTGTACAGCATGCCGATTCCTCCTCCAGATCTCATCCTTCTGAATTACCCCGTACGGCGTCAAGCTAAACAAGCCCTACACCTTCTCGGAGAAATACTCCTTCCACCGCGAATCCACCAGGTCGACAATGTCCTCCCGTGGAAACAGCTCGTCCGGATAGCCGGGCTTCATCCGTGCATCGATCACGATCGGCACCCGGTACCCGATATGGTGACGCTTCAGCTCGGCGTCGGCGTACATATCCGCCGCCGGGTTGAAGCGGGTGAAAACGGTCCACAGGAACGGCGTCTGACCCTCTGCGATAGCCGTATCGTCGACAAGCACGACGAGCGGCCAATCGGCGAGGCGCTCTCCCGCATCGCGGACAAGCCGCGGCGCGAGCTCCGGGTCTTCCGCAAAGCCTGCGCCAGCTACGACCAGACAGCCGCGGCAGTAAGGCACAGCGCTATGGATGCCGGGCAGTTCCCCGCTCTCGTAGATAGCCGGCAGCTTGCGCTTCGGCTCGCCTACGCCGAGCAGCACGGCCTTGCTGCCGTGATTCAGACGGTCGCCCGTATAGTCGAGCGTATCATGCGACGTCTTGTTGAAGATGAAGAGATCCTGCTGCGGATCGAAGCGCTCCAGCACCGTCTCCAGCAGCTCCGGGAAGTTGCTCAGATCGACCGGCTGGTTCGTGACGATCAGGAACTTCGTCAGCGTCAGCTGGCCTTCCCCGAGAATCCGGAACGCTGTCGATAGCGCCTCGCGGCTGTAGCTTTCCCGCACAACGGCGGCAGCCAGCGGATGAACGCCTGTTTCGGCATAGGCCCACAGCTCCTTGACCCCCGGCATCGCCATCGGGAAGGCCGGGGACAGCAGCCGCTGCAGGTACTCTCCCAGATAATAATCTTCCTGGCGCGGCTTGCCGACGATGGTCGCCGGATAGATGGCATCCTTGCGGTGCCATACATGGTCGACCTCGAACACCGGGAAGTCATGCACGAGCGAATAATAGCCGAAGTGGTCGCCGAACGGCCCCTCCGGACGGCGCAGATGCGGAGGCACCTTGCCGCTGATGGCGAATTCCGCTTCCGCGATCAGACGATGTCCGCCGCGAGGGTTGTTCGTCAGCGGCAGCTTCTGCCCGATCATCAGCGAGGTCAGCATCAGCTCCGGCAGATGCTCCGGCACCGGAGCGATCGCCGAAGCGATAAGTGCCGGAGGGCCGCCCAGGAATACCGTAACCGGCAGCGCTTGATTCCGAAGCTCGGCTTCGTGATAGTGGAAGCCGCCGCCTTTGTGAATCTGCCAATGCATGCCGGTCGTCTGCGCATCATACACCTGCATGCGGTACATGCCGAGGTTGTGATGCCCGTTCTGCGGATGCTCGGTGTATACGAGCGGAAGCGTCACGAACGGTCCGCCGTCTTCCTGCCAAGAGGTGATCACGGGGATGCCCGCCAGCGGAGCGTCGGTTTTGCATACCTGCAGCACGGGGGCCGCTTCGGAGCCGACATTCTTCGTCCCGATCTTAAGCAAATCGAAGAGCAGCTGGCGCTGCTCCCAGATCGCCTTGGGTGTCGGCGGCAGAAGCGTATCCATCGCGCCGATAATTTGCTTCATCAGCTGCTCCGGACGCGGCCCGAAGGCCAGGTCAACACGCCGGCTTGTCCCGAACAGATTGGTAACAACGGGAAAGGAAGCCCCCTTCACATTCGTAAAGAGCAGAGCCGGACCTTCCTCCTCAATGACGCGGCGGTGAATCTCGGCCAGCTCCAGATTAGGATCGACTGGCGCAGAGATGACCTGCAGCTCCTTCTCTAATCGCAGCGCTTCCAAGTAAGTACGTAAATTAGCGAACCTCATAGCTTCGACATGCCCCCTGTATTCAAGTTCAAAAAAATCAGTCCGTTGATGAAGAAGAAGGCTTACGGCAGCCTTCTTGCTGCGTAAGCCCTAGCTTGTTATCCCCTCGTATGACGCGAGGCGATCGCCGAATAACATAATATACCGAACAAACAGGAGACAAGCACCGCATGCAGCAGGCTGGCCAGCAAGTAAATATCGTAGCCGATAGCAAGCGTCACGAAGCCGCCGCTCAGAATCTGCAAGAAGACCAGGATCAGCGACAACCTGACGGAACGGTAAATTCCGCTGTCCGATCTGGCTTGTCCGCGCACAAACAAGAACAGCGTAAGCAGCGCCAACCCGAGAATGGCTGCTCCGACCCGGTGAATAAAGGCGATGCTGGTCGGTCCGGTCATCTCAGGAATCACCTGGCCGTTGCAAAGCGGCCACCCGATACAGCCGCCCATCGCTTCGGTATGGCGAACGAACGCGCCCAGATACACGACCACATAGCTGTAAACCAGCACAGCCCAGATGGAAAACCGCACACCCCGGGTCAATCGGGTGCCATCTCCCTTGTACATGGCGTCGCCGAATCTCGTAAACACCAGATATAGCAGCAGCGTAAAGGCAAAGGACATCAGCGAGAAGCCAAAGTGCAGCGCCAGAATCGCCGACGATTGCGGCCACACGACCGCCATCGCGCCCAGCACGGCCTGCAGGAGCGTGAAGAACATCGCGCCGCCTACATACCATTTGGCATCCTTACGCTTGCTGTACAGAAACACAAGAATCATCGTAGCCAGCAAAATGATGCCGACGACGCCCACCACAAAGCGGTGGCTGTATTCAATAAGCGATTCAATCGTATAGGCAGGTACAAACTTGCCATTGCAAAGCGGCCAGTCATCGCCGCAACCCCGGCCCGATTCCGTCTTCGTGACAAGCGCGCCCATCACCAGAATCAGGAACATCCCCAGCATGCTGGCCAGAGACAAGGCCTTCAGTCTACGCTCCATTTTCATCCGCTTTTCACCCGCTTCTTTTCGTTCGTTACTTGCTTAGTATGGACATTCGATGGATGTTCAGACAGCACGAACGCTCATCTAACATTATAACGATTAAAACGGGCCAATTCCATGCGGAAATGTTACAAAGCCATGAAAGAAGAAAAGCCCGGGCATGCGATGAATCGCCGCCTGGACTTCTCGTAGGAATAACGCCGGTGTTAAGAATTAACGGCGCGGGATACCTCGACCGCACGGTCGAGAAATTGCTCGATCTCATCCCGGGTCTTGCGCAGCTTGCTCACGAAGCGGACCACTTCCTGACCATTGCGGAACACGATAAAGCTGGGAATGCCCAGAATATTGAGCTCGCTGCACAGATCAGGCAGATCGTCACGGTCCACATGAATAAAGCGCAGACGATCGTCATAGGCTGCCTCGACCTCCGGCATAAACGGATCGATAAAATGGCAGTCCTTACACCATGTCGTCTTGAATACAGCGACTGTAGGTTTGTCGTCTGCGGTAATTTCCTTGAAGCGCTGGTCGGTTTTGACCTGTTCCATGCTCATCACCTCTATTCCACTTATAGCACCCGGTAAGCTTTGTGTCAATTCTCTGCGCAGCCCCCGCAAGGGACAAGCCTCTGTCCCCCTAGGGAGGAATAAAGTCATATTTTCCAGAAAGTAGAGATTTACATTAATTTCTAAAAGTGATATCATAAAAATATCAAAATAATATTCACCCAAAAGGAGTGTATGTATATGCAAGAAAAGAAGCCCTGGACTTGGAACGGTTTTGTCGGGCTGCTCGCCCTGCTACTGATCGATATCGCAGGAGCCTGGATCATGGTCCAGACCGAATCGCCTGTCATCGGCGTGATTCTGGCTATTATCTCCGTCACCCTGTTGTCCGGCCTGACAATTGTCCAGCCGAATCAGGCGATGGTCGTCACCTTCTTCGGCAGCTACGCCGGAACGATCCGCCAGAGCGGTATCTGGATGACGACTCCATTCTCCGTCCGCAAGAAGGTATCGCTGCGGGTCCGCAACTTCAACAGCACGAGGTTGAAGGTCAACGATATTGACGGCAATCCGATCGAGATCGCAGCGGTCGTCGTATTCCGCGTCGTCGATTCGGCCAAGGCTACCTTCGATGTGGATAATTATGAGCAATTCGTCGAAATCCAAAGCGAGACGGCACTCCGGCATGTAGCCGGTAAATATCCTTATGACATGTTCGACGAGCAAGGTTACTCCCTACGCGGCAATTCTGACGAAGTAGCTGCCCAGCTCGCCCGGGAGCTGCAGGACCGGCTGTCCGTAGCCGGTGTCGAGGTTATGGAAGCACGGCTGACGCATCTGGCTTACTCTACCGAGATAGCCAGCGCCATGCTGCAGCGACAGCAGGCAGCTGCCATCATCGCAGCCCGCTCCAAGATCGTGGAAGGCGCGGTCGGCATGGTCCAGCTCGCCATCTCCCAATTGCAGGCGGAGGGCGTCATTGAGCTGGATGAAGAGCGCAAAGCGGCCATGATCAACAATCTGCTGGTGGCCATCGTGTCCGACCGCTCGGCTAGCCCCGTGATCAACACGGGAAGCCTGTATTAGGTCACTGCCATGGCCGCAAAGAAAAATTTTGCTCTGCGGCTGGACCCCAAGCTCTACGAGGCGCTCGAAAGGTGGGCAGCCGACGATTTCCGCAGTGTAAACAGCCATATTGAGTATTTGCTGCGGGAAGCTGCGGCTCGCGCCGGAAGGCTCGGGCCGCAGCGCCCGTCCTCCAGCCGTGACGAGCCCCCGTCGTCCAGCGCAGCATCTGACAGGACCGACGATAACTTATAGCAGCAAAATTCCAGCAAGCCCCCGAACGCTCCGGCCTACAACGGAGAACGGTTCGGGGGCTTGCTGCGTTCACAGGCTTCGGGAGGCTCAGCTCTAGCAGGCGTTTCCTCCCTTCAAGCATAACAAGGTGCATATTGGGATAATCTAACTTTCAAGCAGGACGCGCTGCAGACAGTATCAGAGGCCGCATTGCCTGGTCTCCCGGTCTTGGATGGAACGGGCGGAATAGAAAAAAGGCCTGGGGCGCTTATTGCGCTCCAGGCCCTGCATTCTTTTAATCGCGGGTAATATGGACGGTTTGTGTTTCTTGTGTCCAGCCTACCTTGGCATTCATGCTTTCTGCTACAAAACGTACAGGTACATAGGTATTACCATCGACAAGCACAGCCGGTTGATCCAACTCAAGGGTTTTACCATTAACGGTCGCCTGCTTGCTGTCAAGCGTCAATACCGCAACGCTGCCCGTGAGCGGGTCTGTGATGGTCACTTGTTTGGTTGCCGCATCCCATTTGACTTCGGCATCCAGCTGCTCCGTTACGAAACGAACCGGCACCATGACCGTTCCATCCTGGTTGTAAGGCTGCGGCAGGAAGCTCCAGCTTTCTTCGCCTGCTGCTGGAACGTACATGTCGACCTTCTTCTTGGTTACCTGCAGATCGTCCTTCAGCAATTTGTACAGATCGGACTTCGGATCTAACGAACCGACGAACTTGCCGGCGGTCAATCTGCCGGAATCGCCCAGCAAGTCGATAACGCCGCCGGATACGTCGATCTTGTCGACCGTGACCGTCTTGTTGATATTCCAGGCCTCACTGGTGGACGTTACTTTGAGCGACTTCACCCCGTGCTCGGCGGAGTTCGGCAGCTGAATTTGCAATTCCGTCACGGACTTGCGCGTAAAATGGTCTTTATCTACATACAGATCCGTCTTCAACGACTGATTATCGTTCAGTACGTCTTTGACGGAGTCTCCGACCGTCTTATCAAAATCCGCTACGATTTCTTGCAGCTTGCCTTTCAGGAATGTATGGATGAATTCTACAGCCAGTGTTTTGTTCTCCAGGAACGGCAGGATCTGATCCATCTGTCCACTGCCCGCACCTTCCGGTTGGGAAGCTTCAACGGATTTCAACATTTCCTTTACAAAAGGCACATACAGGTCATACAGCACGCCGATGAATTCCTTCAGTCCTTGGTCGTCCTTCAGCACGTTCGTCAGGAAGCCCTTGACCAGACTAACCAGCTCGCCGCCCGTCAGCTCGATGTGAAGCTTGTCTGTTGCTACGGATTCGCCGTTTACGGTGATTGTAGCAGATTCGGCCGAAATGGTTTTCGGATTCGGGAAGTTAGTCGTGAAGAAGCCAGCCAGCTTAGGCATGGAATCAACGGCCTTCAGCGTGAGCTCCTGGATCTGCTTCTGCAACTCGGCAGTCAGGATCTCGCTGCCGGCAGCACCGCCAGGTACCGCACCGTTACGGATGACGATCGGTTTTTGAGCGCCTTCAATTTGGAGTGTGAACTGCTTGTCAGTCACCGTCAGATGGAACGGAATCTGCTTGCTTCCGTAACTGAACGACCCCTTCATGGAGGCATTCGTCAAGCTTTCCTGCTTGGATTCCGTGATATCGATCTTTAGTTTTTTCAGGAAATCGAGCGTGCGCTGCTGCTCGGCAGTCAGGGAAGCGGACGGGTCCTGCGTCAATTCCAGCGTAATGCTCGAAGAACCTTGTGCGGATTTGACAGAATAGGCACTGGAGATCGTTTTGCCAACATCCACGCTTCCGACCTGGGCACATCCTGCCAGACCAACCGCAAGAGCGGACGCCATCAGACCAGCTTTAAAGCTCCAACTTCTTTTCTTCATTCTGTACCTCCTACAATTTGACGAATAATAAAGCCCACTAGTTATATACGTTGCCAGATGAACAAATGTTTCGTTATGTACAAAATAACAGACCCTGTTTATCAATACTTACCTAATTCTTTACCCAGGTGGCGATGGCATGAATCACGGGAATTCACGCGGCAGGCAAGTTTGGGGCCGGATAACCTCACTGCCCCGATGGCTGAGCCGGCACGCATCGCGGCTTGGGAGCCGGGTGCTTCACTGGCTCAGCTACCGAGGCGCAGCGGAATCGAAAGTGGCTGATGGCGTGGCTGGTAAGCCGATTGCTGGCAGCAGCCGTGAAACAGACGACACGATGACTAGTAGGCCAAATGGAGTCGGTGGTGAAACTGACGATGCAATGGCTAGCGAGCAGTTCGGCGAGGTGGTGACCGGGAGGCCAGATAGCAAGGAAGACAAGGCGGTCCGGCTGGAGCCAGCTGCTCTGCGTGCGCTCTCGGCTCGCTACAGCTGCGAGCTCGGGGCCATGCAGCCTGAGACAGCAACAGCCGCTTTGACCGGTCGGGAGCGCAGCCTGTTAGCCCGTATCCAAGCTGAGCGGGATACCCTCAACCGCAATAATCTGACACGTACAGAAGCCTACCTTCGGTTCTATCGGGACCATCCCGAGCTGCACTGGGCGCTGCTGGCGCATCTGGTCTCGCGCAACGGCGGCTGGAGCATGACGGACCTGTGCGGGGAACATGTTCCTTTCCTGCTGGACAGGGACCAGCGGGCCTGGGTATTCGCATTCCTGGAGCGCGCGAACTCGCTGATCTTCTACGATGCGTATCCCCAATTGCTGCTGTATGAGGCAAGCCTGAGGGAGCGTCGGCCTCTCTTTCACCTCCTGAAGGAGCTGGGCGTGTCGGCCTTCATGTGTCCGCTCTGGGAGCGATTCTGGGAGAAGCGGGAATCCTCCCTGCTTACGATAGGGCTCATTGTCAATGAACAGCATTTTATCGAGGAGCGTGTCATCCGTCATTCGGCTTACCGGGAGCATGTAACCGGCACGTTCTTTTTTCAGCTGCAGTCACTGCTGCAGCTGAATCAGGTGTTGTTTCCTTACCCGCAGGATGGCGGGGTATCGAGGCTGGCAGGACTTGCGCTCGAGAGCTTCAGCAGCCTGAACGAACGTATCGAGATCGGCAAGCAGCTGTATGCGATGCTCTTCGCTATCCCCGAGGTGCACCGGGGCGCAGTAAGCTTCGCTATAACCCGCACTCACTCCGGCTCGCGGGCCGATTATTGGCCGCATATGTTCACCTCTAGCCGCCAGGGTCCCCCGCCGAAACGGGGACAACTCCGGGAGAAGCTCGACGGCATCCGTCTGCAGGCCGGGGCTGCCCGGCTTTACAGCCCCACACTGGATGCCGCATGGCCGGATCATCCGGTGGCCCCTCCCGAGCCGGGAGACTGGTTCAGGGATTTTTCCGCACTCGATTATCTGCAAGATGTCGAGCCACCCTTCCTCTACGACCGAACGCAAGCTTACGGCAGCGGCTTGAAGCGACTGGAGATGGCCGTACTCGCAGGCGACCTGTTCAGCTAAGAGGCCACTCAAGCTCAGACAGACTTGTCTGAACGGCAACTTTCCTTAGATACACCAAACAGCCCGGCTCGAGAATTTCTTCTCAAGCCGGGCTGTTTGTTTTTCTTTTCCCTATCAGACAGGGTCGTCAAGCCTGAAGCGTCAGCACACCTGGGCTATTTCTTCGAGCCCGGCATACGGGACAGGACCGGCCGCAGCAGCCGGCGCAGCGGACCAGGCAAGCTGTTCAGATCCTGAAGCGTCATGACGCGCGATGCGAAGAGCAGCACGGTGTAGAGTACGCCGACTACGCCGCAGACGATAACAGCCTGCACGAAATCATTGGCGCGCAAGGAGACGAACGGCTGAACATAGGTCCGAACCGCCGCGTCGAGTGCAATACCGACCGCCGAGACGACTACCGTAGAGACGATCAGACCGGCCCAGCGGCGGATGCCGAAGATGCTGAACGAAATCGAACGGCGCAGCACCCCGAGATTGATTACGGTCATCAGGATGAAACAGAAGGCGGTAGCGGCGATGATGCCGTATATGCCCCATACCGGCGCGAGCACGAAGCTAAGCAGAAGCTTGGCCCCAATCCCGACAACAACGCCCAGCACCAGCGGCTTCATCCGCCCCATCCCCATGAGCACCGCGCCGGATGTTTGCATCACGATCTGGAAAATCGCCGATACCGTCAAGGCGGCTATAATCGGCCCTGCATAGGTATCCACAACCACCGATGCCGCGGAATTGCCAAAAACAAATCCATTGAGAGACCTTGCGCCCAGAGCAATCAGCAATACCATAGGCAGTCCGGACAAGATGGACAGTTGCAGCACCTTGGAAGTTTGAGCGGATACCTGTTTCAGATCATTCTGCGAGTACGCTCCCGAGATAATCGGTACGATCGACTGGCTCAAGGCAATAGCCAGAATAATCGGAATACCGGCGAGCGACTGAGCGCGGCCCGTCAAGATCCCCAGCAGTTCCCTGGCCGTATGCTCACCGACCTGCTCCTTGAGCAGCAGCGTCACAATCGACGAATCGATCGTATAGATCAGGGTAACGGTCATCGAGAAGATGACGATTGGCACGGACAGCTTGAAGAGCTGGGCGTAAATCTCCCGGAACCGAAGCGGTGCTGACGGCTTGGAAGCCGACGCACTGTCCTGCTTGCCTGGTAAGGAAACCGGCGGAGTCCCCTCGGCGGCCTCCGGCCCGGCGACGACAGCCGCTTCCGTTCCAGACGTTCCCGGTACAGCATCCCCTGGCTGCGGCCGGCGTTCGCTCCGGTCGCGCCGCTTCAGACGCAGCGCATAGTAGAGCATGACAGCTGCAGCGGCTATGCTGCCCATCACACCGCCAAACGAAGCGCCGGCGACGGCGGCATCCAGGCTGTGGCTGAGCAGCAGATAAGCTAGCGCCACCGAGGTGGCAACGCGGAAGATCTGCTCGATAATCTGCGAGATCCCGTTAGGCATCATCATCCGCCGTCCCTGGAAGTACCCCCGCATGATCGCGATCAGCGGGAACAGCAGCAGGGCCGGAGCAATCGCCTGAATCGGCAGCGTCGCCTGCGGGTTCAAGATGCCGCTCGCAAAGTACGGCGCACCGACATACATGATGACCGTCATGATGACACCCGCAATCACGGCAAACAGGAGCGCCGCGCGGTAGATGCGGTCCGCTTCCTCATGCTTTCCGAGTGCCGTACGCTCGGAGATCATTTTACTGAGCGCACTCGGAATACCGGCCGTAGCAACGACCAGCAGCACGGAATACAGGTTGAAGGCGATGCCGTAGGCCGCCATCCCGATATCCCCGAGCAGGTAGACCAGCGGAATGCGCTGCACAACGCCCAGTGCGCGCGCGACGAGCGCAGCCAGCGTCAGAATCAGCGTTCCCTTCACTAACGAATCCTTCGAATCCTTCGACAACGTGTTCCCTTCTTCCCTGTCCGATAATTCATGCGAAAGACCGCCCGGCTGCGCGCCGGCCGGTCATCGCGACTACCATCGCTTATGTACACAGACACAGAGGTACTCCACGGGTTGTACCGCCCGATAGAGCCTCCGGCTTCGCCAAGAGCTAGGCGTAACGCATGATCCAAACAATAAACAGCAGGATCATCAGCAGCTGCAGTATGACCTTAACGACCAGACCCGAGAAGAAGCCGACCAAGGCCCCAAGTCCGGCGCGCAGCGACTGGCGGATCGGCGTTCCGACGATTAACTCGCCGATGACCGCCCCCAGGAAGGGACCGGCGATCAGGCCCACGACCGGAATCACGAACGGTCCCGCGATCAGTCCAATGGTACTGCCGATCACGGAGGCACGGTGGCCGCCGAATTTCTTGACGCCTATCGCGCTCACCAAATAATCGGCAATCATAAGCACCACGACCAACGTGGTCTGGATAAGCCAGAACCATAAGCCGAACGGCTTGAACCCGATCATAAAGCCATAGACGAAATACGCCCCGTAAATCGCCAGCGCTCCCGGCAGCACCGGATAGACCGCGCCTGCCATGCCTACGACGAACAACACGATGACAATAATCCACGCGGTGATCACCATACCGGTTCCTTCTTTCCTCCGTCCGGAACTCCGGACTTCCCGAATGTCTGAAGACTGCCTAAGCGACCTGCCGGATCATTCACGACCTCGCCCCCGAGCGATCAGCCTGCTGCTTATACCAAGGCGTACTCCCTGATGATCTTCGCAACGCCATGCTCTTCGTTGGACAGCGTGACGGCGTCCGCCAATCCCTTCACTTCCTCCTGGGCATTTCCCATCGCGACGCCCAGTCCGGCTTCACGGATCATCGCTATATCGTTCTGGCTGTCGCCCATTGCGATCACCTGAGACATGTCGATGCCATACAGCTCGCATAGACAGCGCAAGCCCGTCGCCTTGCTGACTCCCTTCGGATTCAGCTCGATATTGCATGGATGCGAATTCGTAATCTCGTACAGTCCGCTTTGTTCGAGCTGTTCGCGAATCACAAGCAGAGACTCCAGATTCTCGGTGTAATAGCCGAACTTGAGCCACTCCCGCTCCTGCAGCTTGCCTACGTCGCCCCAGCTTTCCTTGTTGAAAATCCCGTTGACGGAATACGCCCAGAACCAGGGATCGTACTGCACGGCAAGCTCATGCATCCGCTGAACCTGCTCGGCCTTGAGCGTATGACGCTGGAGCAGCTCCTCCGGCGTCTTCCAGACCTCGCCTCCGTTGACGGTTACGAGCGGGGATTGCAAGCCTAGTTCCACGGCATACGGCAGCGCGCTTTGCAGTCCGCGTCCCGTCGCGAAGACAACCTTGATCCCAGCGTCCTCCGCAGCCAGAATGGCTGCGCGGTTTTCTTCAGAGATGGTCTTCTCCTCTGTCAGCAGTGTCCCATCCATGTCGAGCGCGATTATCCGGTATCTTCCCATCGTGTTCCTCAGCTCTCTTTCTATGCAATTTATCAACCTGCGTCAGGCCGGGAGATCCCTCACCGGCCTAGCCCTGCTCTCTCCCTATAGAGCGTGAGCAAGCACAGGGACTTTTTCTTCCTTGAGGTAAGTCGAGTGCCAGAGAGCAAACATATAGATGGTCCAGATGCGGCGGGCGTAGTCGCCCTTCCCGCTGCGGTGCCCGTCCAGCATCGATCTGACCGTATCGATACGGATATACTCCTCGATACCGCTGCCCTCGATCTGCTCCAGAATCTCGGAGCCTCTCGGGCCCCTCATCCAGTCGCGCATCGGCACGGGGAAGCCCAACTTAGGGCGGTTCAGGATAAAGTCGGGGATAATGCCTTCCATGGCCTTACGGAATACGTACTTCGTCGTGCCTTCGGCGATCCGGTATTTGGCCGGGATGCGCCTGGAGACTTCGTACAGCTCCACATCGAGGAAAGGAACACGCAGCTCGATCGAGTTAGCCATCGTCATTTTATCCGCCTTCATCAGAATGTCGCCCGGCATCCACAGGTTCATATCGATATACTGCATCCGCGAGACCGGATCGAGATGCCGGCTGCGGTCGTAGATGGTCTTGGCGATCTGAAGGGGATTTCGGTATGACCGGAGCAGCTCGCGGTCGGCATTCACGAGGTCCGCCTTCATATCCTCCGTGAAAATTTTGGCATTGCCCAGGAACCGCTCTTCGAGCGGCGTTGTCCCGCGCAGCACGTAGTTGCGCCCCTTGAAACCAGATGGCAGCATACGCGCGAGCGCATGCATCATCCGCTTGACGCCATGCGGCAGCCGCTCGATCGGCGCCAGCGAATTGGGCTCACAATAGATGCGGTAGCCGCCGAACAGCTCGTCCGCACCTTCGCCCGACAGCACGACCGTGACCTGCTCGCTTGCCATCTGGGATACATGATAGAGGGCAATCGCCGACGGATCGGCCACCGGCTCGTCCTGATGCCAGACCGCCTTGGGCAGCGTGTTAAAGTAATCCTGCTCCGTGATCACCTTCTCAAAGTGCTCGGTATCGAGCGCCTGAGCCGTCTGGCGGGCGATCAGGGTCTCGTTGTTCGCACCCTCGAAGCCGACCGAGAACGTCCGGATCGGCTCGATGGACCGCATCATCGTCGCAATCGCCGTCGAGTCGATGCCGCTGGACAAGAAACAGCCCCGCTCTACGTCGCTTTGCATATGGTGAATGACCGAATCCCGCAGCGTCGAACGGATCTGCTCCACGCAGTGCTCGAACGAGAGGCTCTCATCCGGCTGCAGCATCGGATCCCAATAGCGCTTGATGGACATATCGCCGTCGTAGCTCACGGTAACCGTATGTCCCGGAGGAAGCTTGTGAATATCCTCGAACATCGTATCCGGGTCCGGTACGTACTGGAAGGTCAAGTAATTGTACAAGCTCTCGCGCCGTACGGACCTCTTGAGCCCTGATGCAAGCAAGCTCTTAATCTCCGAGCCGAAGATGAAGGTGGAGCTGTCCTTATAATAATAAAGCGGCTTAATGCCGAAATGGTCGCGGGCACCGAACAGCTTGCGCTGCCGCTTGTCCCAGATGACAAAGCCGAACATCCCCCGCAGCTTCTCTACACAGGCTTCCCCGTACTCCTCGTACAGATGAACGATAACTTCTGTATCGGTATGCGTCTTGAAGACATGCCCCTTGCCCTGCAGCAGATCCCGCAAGTACTTATAATTGTAAATTTCGCCGTTGAATACGATCCAGACGCTGTCGTCCTCGTTGGCCAGCGGCTGATGACCTTCCTTAATATCAATGATGGAGAGACGACGGAAGCCAAGACCGATTCGGTTATCGCTCCAAAATCCGATGTCATTCGGTCCGCGATGCACGATACAATCGGTCATGCCCGTCAGCATCTCCCGGGACGGTTCTCGATCTTCAAAATACATGACGCCGGTAATCCCGCACATTCCAGTAAATCCTCCTCATACCGCGTAGCTAGCGCGAATAAATCGTTGATACATCAGTATACCACAAGTACGGCCGTTTCTGTAACTTATGGTTGCGCCCGCGTAACTTATCATGACACCTGTTTAACGGGTCAGAGGGACTCCCAGCAGTCGTTTTTACTTATAAAAAATACCGCTTGCCTTAAAGTCGACTTTAAGGGTTACGATGATTCATGAGCCAAGCTCAATCCGTAATCTGGAGGGAATATCATGAATAAAACCATTTTAATTACAGGCACATCAACGGGATTCGGTAAGGAATTGGTTCTGCAATTTGCCAAGCGTTCATGGAATGTCGTCGCTACCATGCGGGATACGTCGAAAGCTGCCGCTGAATTTAGCCCATATAGCAATGTACAAGTCCTGGCCTTAGATATTACAAATTCTGAAATGATTAACGAGGTTGTCGGTGCGGTAACCCGTCAATATGGACAAATTGATGTATTGCTCAATAATGCCGGTTACGCGCAAGCGGGTGTTTTTGAAGAAATATCTGTGGACCAAGCGCGTCAGCAGTATGAAACCAATGTTTTTGGTGTCATGAGCACCATCCAAGCCGTTCTTCCACAAATGCGGCAAAATCGCTCGGGCCATATTATTAATATCTCGTCCATGGGTGGCGTGCAAAGCTTGCCAACCTTGTCCGTTTACTGTAGCTCTAAAGCAGCCCTTGAAAGTCTAAGTGAAGGTCTGGCGGCTGAAGTTAAGGAGCTGGGCATCCAAATTACGCTTGTCGAGCCTGCCGGATTCAAAACAGGCTTCCAGGGGAATACTCAGGAAATTACGAGCGACATATCAGACTATCAACCGATTTATGATTGGTATAATGATCTGGCTAAGACCGCACCTTATGGCAACGTGGAAAAAGCCATGTCAGCCGTAGCCGATATTGCCGGCACTGACCATGCTCCAAGAAGACTAGCCCTGGGCAGCATGGGGCTCGTGATGGCCCGTACGCAGCTGAATTCCATGCTTGAGGAGTATGACAAGTGGGAGCACATTACGGCTAGCGCAGATTAATTTTGAAGATTCAAAAGGGGTATGGAAGTTTTTCCATACCCCTTTTTGCTATTCGTCAAATTCATTATAGAAGTGCTGTACCTATCCACTGATCAAATTCAGATGCGGTTATTGCAGGTCTCATGGATTTCAGGCTAGGAAATAGCATCATCACATTCAGGTTACGAATTCTCCCGCCTGTTTGCGCAGCTTCAGCTTGCGCCAGACAATGCCGTGTGTAGGCGAGAAGAGGAAAGCCACCACGAACAGGATACCGGCTACCGTGATCATGCAGCCTGCGATGGAGGCGTCGAGCACGACGGCCATCCAGTAGCCCAGCACGGCGCTCAGCACACCTATAGCCATGCTGTAGACAATCATGAGTCCGAGCCTCTCCGTCAGCAGATAGGCCGTTGCGGCCGGTACGACCAGCATGCCTACGACCAGAATGGCGCCTACGCTCTCAAAGGAGGCTACTGTCGTCACGGACACGAGGCCCATCAGGAGATAATGGAAGAAAGCGACTGGTATGCCGATCGCAGCCGCCATCGCCGGATCGAAGGCGCACAGCTTGAACTGCTTGTAGAACAAGCCCAGCACGATCAGGCTGACGGTCAGGACAAGTCCCAGCCCCCATACCGCCTTAGGCCCGATATCCACCCCGAAGGCCTCGATTCGGTCCCACGGCACCTGGATGATCTCTCCATACAGCACACAGTCCAGATCCAGATCCACCTGGCGGGTAAATAGACTGACCAGCACGACGCCCAGCGCGAACAAAGCCGTAAACACGACGCCGATTGATGCATCCGATTGCACCCCGCTCTGATTAAACCATTGGATCAGGAAGACGGTAATCAGTCCGACGACGGAAGCGCCCAGCATCATAAAGAGTGAGTCCCGGGAGCCACTGAGCAGGAAGGCAATCACGATGCCTGGCAGCACCGAGTGGCTGATGGCATCGCCGATCATGGCCATCTTCCGGAGGACCAGGAAGCAGCCGAGCAGCGCGCATGAGCAAGCGACGAGCGAAGCGGTCAAGATAATCCAGAAATCATTCATAGCTGACCCTCCTCGCGCGCGCTCTGGGTCGAGCGGGAATGAATAACAACCCGCTGCTGATGAACCTCCAGCTCACTGAGTACGCTTCGCTTAACGGCAATACGCTCGAGCAGCTTGGCAGCCAGCCCGCGCCTTGGCGCGAACAGCACGGAGAAGACGAACAGTGCCGTCGCCGCCAGAACGCTGAGCGGACCGGTCGGCAGGTTGCTGCCCAGACCGCTGATGAAGGTGCCGACAAACCCGCTGATAGCTCCGAATATGCCGGACAGCACGACCATCACGCCCAGCTTCTCCGTCCAGTACCGGGCGGATACAGCCGGCGTAATGAGCAGAGCGGACATCAGAACGACCCCGACAGCCTGAATCCCCACGACGACAGCCACCACGATCAGGAACATCATAAACTGGTCGAGTGCCGCTACCGGCAGCCCGATGCCTTTGGCAAAGCCGGCGTCAAAGCTGAGCAGCTTGAACTCCTTGAAAAGCAGTGCGCAGATCAGCACCAGCAGCAGGGCGACGACGGCCATCGTGATCACATCCGTCAGCACCATCGACGCAGCCTGCCCGAACAGAAACTTGTCGAGTCCGCTCTGATTGCCGCTGCCTCCATGCTGAATCTTGGTGAGCAGCACGATCCCGATGCCGAAGAACACCGACAGTACGATCCCTAGCGCAGAGTCCTGCTTGATCCGCGAATTCCGGGTCACGTACCCGATCCCGAAGGTCGCGATCAGCCCCGCTGCCGCTGCCCCGATCAGGAAGAAGAAAATCGATTTGGAGCCGGTCAGCATAAAGGCGATGCACACACCGGGCAGCGCCGCATGAGCCAGTGCGTCACCCATCAGGCTCTGCTTGCGCAGATAAGCGAAGCTGCCGAGTACCCCGCTGCTGAGACCGAGCAGCATGCTGCCGAGCAGAATCCATTGGGCATTCGGATCGCTTAGCAATTGGATGAAATAATCAAACATTCCACTCACCTCGAACTGACGATTACGGCTTCTTCATCCTGCTGAAGCAGCGTCAGCCGTCCGCCGTAAGTCTTCTGTAGATGCTCCCGTGTGAACCATTCTGCGGTCGGGCCGATCCCCATCAGCTCGACATTAAGCAGAATGATCCAATCGAAATATTCTTTGACGGTCGCCAGATCGTGATGGACGACGAGTACCGTCTTGCCTTGCTTCTTCAATTCATTCAGCAGGGTCACAATCGCCTTCTCGGTCGCGGCGTCCACACCGACGAACGGTTCATCCATGAAGTACAATCTGGCGTCCTGAGCGAGTGCCCTCGCGAGGAAAATGCGCTGCTGCTGCCCCCCGGACAGTTGGCTGATCTGACGTCCTGCGAAGTCGGCCATGCCGACCTTCTCCAGACAGTCCAGTGCGTACTCCCGCTCCCGCACACCGGGACGCTTGAACCAGCCCAGATGCCCGTAGCGGCCCATCATGACCACATCCAGAGCACTCGTCGGAAAATCCCAGTCGACGGACTCGCGCTGCGGCACATACCCGATCAGCTTCCGCTGCTCCTGATACGGACGGCCGAATATCGAGACGCTGCCCGTCACCTTCGGAATAAGCCCGAGCGTCGCCTTGATCAGCGTCGACTTGCCGGCCCCGTTGGGTCCGATAATCCCGATCAGTTTGCCCTCGGGGATCGTCAGCGAAATATCGCGCAGCACCGGTTTCTTCTGATAAGCGACGGTCAACCCTTCTATCTGTAAAGGCGTATTCTGCTCTGACATGCCCTTCACTCCTTGCGCTTCTCGTTATTTCAATGCCTTCACAATCGTATCGACATTATGTCTGACCATGCCGATATAAGTGCCCTCGGGCGTGCCAGCTGGACCCATGGCGTCGGAGAACAGCTCTCCGCCGATCTTCACCTCGTGCCCCTGCTTCGCAGCCCCCTGGATAACGGCTTCGATGGATTTCTTGGGTACGCTTGATTCCACAAACACTGCCTTGATTTTATTGGCTACCAAGTAATCGCGCAGCGTGCTTACATCCTTGGAGCCGTACTCGGAGGCTGTGCTTATGCCCTGAAGCCCCATAACCTTGATGCCGTAGGCTTTTCCGAAGTACCCGAATGCGTCATGAGCCGTCACCAGCACCCGCTGTCCCTCCGGGATCGAAGCGATCTGCCTGGCAGCGTATTGATCGAGCTCCCGCAGCTTGGCGATGTAAGCATCAGCGTTCTGCTTGTATTCGGCGGCATGAGCGGCATCGTGCTTGGACAACGCCTCCTGTACTGTCTCGGTCGCCCTGGTCCACAGTTTGACATCGAACCATACATGCGGATCATGCGTGCCGGAGCCGTCATCGACCAGCAGCAGCTGCGACTCAGGAATGTCCCGGGTCACGGCAACCGTCGTCTTCTGCTTTGCCATATTCTCAAAGATATCCGTCATCTTGCCTTCCAGATGAAGACCGCCATACAGAATCAGCTCAGCCTCCTCCAGCTTCCGGACATCGCCTTGGGATGCTTTGTACAAGTGCGGATCGACGCCAGGCTTCATCAGAGCCGTCACCTTCACATGCTCGCCGCCTACCTGCTCGGTAATATCTGCGATCATCCCGATGGTCGTCGTGATTTTAATCTTGCCTTCCGCGTCCGCGCCAGTCGTCTTCGCTCCCCCGCCGCAAGCAGCAGCTCCCACTGCAAAACTTAGAAACAACATCGTCATCATCAAGCGCCTCATCGATGCAGGCAGCCGTCTTCCTTTGTTCACTTTCAATACCCTCTCTCCCCTTCTAACCAGATATATGTACTGGTCATTTATATGGTGTCTAAAAGTTGTCTAAGACCTCAATTGTTGGACATGACAACCTTTCTTTCCCTTATGACTTTAAGTTTATTATATACAATAAATTTTCCTTAGTGCAACTTTTAATTTGTGAGACTTGTTTTTCTGCTGCTCGTCTCGGGCATAATCCCCCAACTACTAGCAACCATCAGCGCAAAAAGGCCAGCCGAAACATCTTCGGCTGGCCTGTATAGACTAGGAGCCTCCCTCGGGAGGCTCCTAGTCAACTATTCGATTCACCTGACATCAAGCAGTGTGTCTGCGACTAGCGCTGTTTGTTTCCCGCGGAGCCTGCTGCACCATCTGGTCCCTGGCCGGAAGCATCTGCCGACTTCTTCGGCACGCCGTCCAGTCCGTAATAATAGTCGTAGGCGTCAAAGATTTTGCGGGCAATCGGCGCGGCACCGTAAGCGCCATAGCCGCCCTCCGGAACGACGACCGCCACGGCAAGCTTGGGCTTATCCATAGGGGCAAACGCGATGAACACCGCGTTATCGACCTCTTTGTTGCCGGCAACCCGCTGGGTCGACGTCCCCGTCTTCCGCGCGAGCGTGTACTTGAAATCTTCAAAGCCACTGACTTTAACCTGGGCCATTCCCTTGAAGATCGCATCCCAGTATTCCTTGGGGAATTCCGTCTTATCCAGCACGACCTTATCGTTGAACGCTTGGACCGGATCACCATTGTAGGTCTGAATTTTATCCACCAGCAGCGGCTTCAACCGTTCGCCCCGTGTCGCAAGCGTAGTGGCGTACTGAGCAAGCTGCATCGTGGTGTACTTCTCGTTCTGTCCCCAGGAAGCGAACACCATCCGCTGCTGCAGGGACTCCTTCTTATTGGTCAGATACTCGCTGATTCCGGGAGATTCGTTACGCAGACCGGTTTCCGTCAGGACGCCCATGCCGAACTTCGCCATGTAGGAATCCCAGATCTCGGCCGCTTTTTCTCCCTTTTGACGGTGAAGCTCATAGCCGATCATCGCCGACATGAACGTATTGGACGAAACTCTAATAGCTTCTGTTGCATCGATATACCCGTTCACTTTGCCGTCGGAGTTGGACAGCTTAGCATTGTTATCCTTGCCGTAGTAGAAGGTTCCCGTGTCGTTGTATCTGGTGCCGACCCCGAACAGTCCTTCCTTCAGCCCGATCAGCACGGACAGCGGCTTGATAACGGAGCCTACGTACACGATCGAAGTCGGGTGCCGGTTGCGTTCTTCCGCCGTCGGATAGTTCGGATAAGCGGTCGTGATCGTACCGTTGTTGATGAAAGGCTGAATCTCCAAGTACTGGGCGTTCGTCTTGATCCCGCCTGCCCATACCTTAGGATCGTAATCCGGCATGCTGGCCATAGCCACTACCTTGCCGGTTTCGACCTCCATCGCCACCGCATAGCCGGCTACCGCATTTTTGCCCCGTCCGACATAAGGGTCGTTGCGTACAGCCGGGCTTTTCAGATAGGCCAGATGATCCGTGATCGCTTTCTCCGTAATGGTCTGAATATCTTTATTGATCGTCAAATACAGATTGTTACCCTTGCTCGGAGGAGTCACTTCGGCCTGCCCGATGATTTTATTCAGGGCGTTGACCGGATACGTCTTGGTTCCGTTCGTTCCCCGGAGCTCCTTCTGGTACATGAACTCAATGCCGTCATAGCCTACATATTCCGTATCCATGTAGCCACTCGTATTGGTTTTGTCCTGATAGAAGGCTAGGCCGTTCTTAGACTCCCTCGCCTGGGAATACGGGCGCATATATCCAACGAGCTGGACGGCGACCGGCTTGGTAGGATCATAAGTACGGATGCTTTCCTCCGAAATCTCAATCCACTTCAGCTCATCGCGATGCTCCAGAATATAAGCCATCTCGTTATTGGACAAGTCAGTCTTAATCCGCCGCGGGACCGAGTTGTAGCTAGGTCTCTTCTCCGTGTCGGCTCCGTTCAGATCATAGCCTACGTCCATTTCCTTGATAATCTCCTCCGCCGTCAACGGGGGCTCTCCATCCCGCCCATAATCAGCAAAGGTTTTGGCCAGCTTATTCGCCAGCACGATGACCTCATCCTTGGGCTGCTGCTGCTCGATGCGGAAGTACAGCGACTGCACAGGCACCGTATAGGCCAGGGGAACACTTTCCCTATCGAAAATATTGCCCCGAATCGGAGGAATCGGATTGGCCATGCTGTTCAGTTTTGTTTTCTCATCGAGCAGCTCCTTACCCTTGACGAATTGGAGATTGGCAAGCTGTACGATCAGCACCGAGAACAGGAAGAACGTAACAAAGAAAAAGATATTAATACGAAACGTAAAATTACGCCGTTTGCCCGCCTCCTGCTTGGAGTGGTCTTCCATTCCGATCGACTTCTTCATGTGTGCCTATGCGGCTCCTTTCGTTGGAAGGAAGCACTCCCGGAGCTAGAGCAGTTCCTTCAGCGAGTGTATACCTTCGCCATCATGATAATCGTAGCGTTTGATCTTAACCGCATTGATGCCCACTTGCGCCGGGGCCCAGATGTCATTGCGGTCATGATCGCCTACGTACAGCACGTCCTCCGCAGCCAGCCCGCCCGTCTCCAGCGCCAGCTGGAATATCGCCGGGTCCGGCTTCTCCAGACCTACCTCCGTGGATACAATAACAGGATCGAAATAAGACAGGATTCCCTTATGCTCCAAGATCGACTTCAAGGTCGGAGCAAAGTTGGAAATAATGCCGAGCGCATAGCCCCGCCGCTTCAACTCAGCCAGTGTCTCCTTCACATCCTCAAACAGCGAGTACTGCTCAGGCGCCGTAAACAGATCATACAGCTCATGACAGCAAGCGTGGATCTGCTCCTCCGTCCAATTCTCGCTCTCTACCCCAAGCTTCTGCAAAATATAGTGATAGACCTGCATCCAAAAGCTCCGGTCAGACTCCGGCGTGCAGGCCTCAAAGTCCCCTAATTGCTTGCCGTAATACAGTAGACGAAAAGCCTCGGTAAAAAGTTCACCGATATGCTCCTCTTCGCGATGGAACGCCCGGGCAGCCAGCTGCTGCTGCAGAATGACCCGAGCAGCCGGAATCGTCAACAGCGTATCTCCGACATCGAAATAAATAGCTTTATAGGCCGAAAGTTCTTTTCTCAACGCTGAAAACCTGCCTTTACCTGCAACCTGAGCGATGACCCCTGGGAACACCGCGATTGCCATTTGTTTTATTCAGTTTACCACAAATTCCGAACGCAGGAAAAAGCCGAAATCCGGAATAAAGGATATTCGGCGGGCCGCGCCTAGGCGTCCTTGATATGTGTTTCGTTGAAGCCCGGAGGATTAAACCAGTTGCCACCACTCGCGACCCAGGTGGAGTCGAGTGGCACCCAGGTCGATTCATCCGCTATATACACTTCATTCCAAGCATGGGGCCCGTAGCCTCCCCTGCCGTCATACCCCAGGCCCGTCACGACCTTCACATCCAGACCGACGGAGCGCGCCATGACTGCGTACAGTCTGGAGAAATCGATGCACACCCCCTGCTTGGTGAGGAACGTATCCTCCGGGGTCTGTTCCTTCCAGATGCGCCTGGTTTCATACTGCTCGACCTTGTCCCAATCATACTGAATACGTGTGCCGACCCAGCGGTAGAGCAGGCGGGCCTTCTCTTCGTCGGTTTTGGCTTTGGCGGTTACCTGCTTGGCCGCCTGGGCCACATCCTGCGGAATCCGGGCATCCAGCACCTCATACTTGCGCTGGAGAATATTGCTGAATTCCTGCTCGACCGCTCTCGTAAATACCGGAAGCTGGCTTTCCAGAAATCCTCCGGTGACCGGCTGGATGACCCCTCTCGCCCCCGTCTGATAAAGCGTGGAGGCCTGTATATAGCTGGCTACAGGCGTCTGGGGAAATAAGGTGGTGAAGATAAAGAGCAGCGCGATCATCACCAGGCCCCGCCCAAGTCCCGTTACCCCGCCGATCAAGCCCCCCAGCACACTGCTGACGATGGACGGAGTACCACGCGTAGGGACGCCCGCCCCTTCTGCACGCCTGCCCAGCCATCCGTCCACCACCGGGTCAAGCAGCCTGTATACCAATTGCTTGACCACCCCGTAGCCGAGTACGAACAGCACACTGTAGCGAAGCAGCGAGAAATCGCGCACAGCCGTGACCCCGGTATAGTAAAACTGCTCCCAGGTCCCCAGATCCTCCGAAGGGATCTTGAGATTCAGCCCGACCAGCCACGACTGCACCTTGGGCGACAGCCAATTCGAGAGCTGCCAGGCGAGCAGCAGGCTGACTAGCGTAACCAAGCCTTCGGTGAACATAAGCCCCAGATGCCTGGCCGAGGAGGAAGCGCCGCGCCGCAAGCCCTGCACAACGGAAATGAGAAACGCTCCCGCTATAACAATCGTAACCACATTCCATGCTTGTGACTGATTCCAGAAATCCGCAACGTTCATTCCCTCTCCCCCTCTTCCGGCAACCGTGCCTGAGAAAATCTGCTCCTCCGGCTATTGAATACCTGCGTTCTTTTTGGCCTGATCCACCAGCGCCTTCATCACATCATCCATTTTGACCGTAAAGCTGTTGTTCATAAACGTCACCTTGATGTCGCTTTCTCCCGGCTTGCCGTCCAATCTGACACTTTTAGTCATGACGGTGAAGGAACCATCCGGATTCTGCTTGTATGTCGCTTCCTTGATCTCGTCACTGAATGCCTTAACCACCTGATTCTTCACTTCGGCAGCGGCCTGCGCTCCTACTGTCGCTCCCAGCTCCAGCAATTGATCCTTATAGCTCGCCCCATAATAATAAAGCGCAGCGAGCAAGGCTATGATCAGCACCCACTTCACGACCGTCTTCACCAGCTTGATGACTAAGAACAAGACGATCACCGCGCCTACGATCACAAACCAGCGGTCCTGGATAAATTCCATCAAAAAGTCCACGTAGATCCCCCTTATTACCTTTCGTTGTCCGGCTATGCTGTCCGCCCCGTTCATCATACAACATAGGGCGATTATTCTTCATCTCTTTTTTTGCGGAGCTCCGCGAGCCGTTCCTGGATGTCTGCGGACCTGTCAAGGCGCTTCAAGCTCCGCCGCAGCCGGATCAGGCGAAATACAGATAACGCGAGTATGGCGAACAGCACGATAATGACCAGCGAATTCAATCTTCTCAACCTCCCCACGCGCGTCGCGTATGATGTTTTACGTCCAAGCAGCCCGCGGGTTGCGCCGGTAGCCGTTAGTGAGCCTAATCGTTAGAGCCGCTTACCATTCACGTACCTGATCATTGCATCAGCGAATAGTTGTACTAAGTTGGGCATGACTGACGTACACGTAGAAAGAACGGAAGTGCGGACAACCGCTCGCATAAAGATAAACTGGGGTGATTGGATTGAAAACCGCTGTTTGGCTGTACCTGTTCATGTTCGTCGCTATCTTCGATCTGCACGCGCAGTATCCGATCCTGACGCCTTTCGCCGTCTCGCTGGGCGCTGCTCCTTCTTTCATCGGCCTGATTCTTGGCGTTTACTCCATTACCCATCTGCCTGGAAATCTGATAGCCGGATACGGAGTAGACCGCTACGGCAGCAAGAAGTTCATTCTCTTCAGCCTGATTGTAGCAGGAGCGCTGCTGCTTCTCCAGTCCCGTGTTACCGACCCCTGGCAGCTCCTGGTCATCCGCTCCATCAGCGGTTTTGTGCTGGCTTTTCTCTCGCCAGCCTGCTTGTCCATGCTCGCCAAAATCGCCAGAGACCGTGTTCATCAGGGTAAGCTGATGTCCGGCAACGGCATGGTTCATACGCTAGCCTCCGTGCTGAGTCCGGCAGCAGGCGCCTATCTGGTAGCCACGCTCGGCTTCGAGCAATCCTTTGTCTATCTGGGCTGGGGGCTGATGGTTACCGGCGTGCTGGCCTGGATTTTCGTGAAAGAACCGCGCGAGCTTATGGAAGCGGAACGGACGGAGGGACAACCTCTGCACGATACCCCAGCATCTGTGGGACAACCCGGAGGCTCCGGGTCTATTCCTTGGCTCTTCTTCTGCGTGCCGCTGGCGTTATCCTGCTCCCAGGGCATTCTGTTCTTCGAGCTGCCCTTGATGCAGGAGACGCATAGCTCCATTATGACCTCCGGGATTTTCTTTTCCCTGGTCAGCCTGGGCTCTCTCGTCACCTTGAGCATGCTGTTTCTTAACCGCATGTCGGCGGCGTGGCGGATCACGCTCGGCAGTCTGGCCCTAGCCTTCATCTTCTTCGGCATGTCTATCCGCTGGGCGCTGCCTATGTTCGCCTCGTTATTTATGATCGGCATGACCAAAGGGGTCATTTTCCCGGCGATCGCTTCGTATCTGGCGGCCAATACGAACTCTAACCGATACGGCAGAACCTTCTCCATTCTGTCTATTGCCTACTCCATCGGAGCCTTTATCGGTCCGATCGTCGCGGGGCATGTGCGCGGGGAAATGTCGCCTTACTTTATCGCGTTTCTGTTCCTGATGACCGCTCTGGCCATCCTTCCCTTCCGCTCCATTCTCTCGCCAGCCCGAGCCTCGTAAAAGGGGGCGTTCGGAGGGCTGCTCCCGTCATGTAGGGTACTCGGAACGGGTAATAAACGACTGTTTTACGACAGAAACGATGTTCAAGGTCCTAGTCCGCCAGCCGTTCAGCCTTCTCCCTGCCTGATGAGTCGTCTGGCACATAAAACGCCCCGAAACGGGCGTTTTTTTGCGGAACAGACCGGAGAATTTATATGACGTGTGTCTTATTTTCCCGGGACCTTCGGTCAAATTCAGCCGATCCGGGCAACACTGCCCCTCGTATAAACGTTTAGATAAGGAGCCGCCGTGTTTCGGCATGCTTGAAGCCGGGTAATGGATCAACAGACTGCCGCTAGTCCGGTGGCCCTAATCTTGCAGGCAAGGAGGTGAACCGATCAGCAGGCCAGGCCTTGTAGGTATCATCGATTTCATCGCACTAGTAGAAGCAGATAAGGAGTGAACCGTAGATGAAGTTTTCTGTCCTGCAGAAGACGGCTCAAACCACCGTTCTCATGATGCTGCTGTCCATCCTCATGCCGGTTCTGGCCTTTGCGGCCAACGGCTTTACGGTTACTTTCAACAACGGCACCGTGACCGGCAGCGTATATTCCGATGTGTACAGCGAAGTAGCCCCCTCCGTCTATGCCTATGATGCGAATGGCAATCAGATTGGAGTCGCTACCGCTACGTACAGCGTCTATGCAGACGGCGTGTACAAGTACAACTTCACCGTTACTGGTCTGGGCGTATACGATAAGATTCGCCTGCATGGACCGGTCGGAACCAAATTCACCGGCGTCAATGAAGCGGTATACCAGACCGTGTACCAAACCTATGACTCCGACGAAGGCTCGAGCGGCGGCGGTGGAGGCGGCGGGGGCGGAGGCCCGTCCACGAACGCCTCTGAAACCATCAGTGTCGGCACGGACGGCACCGTCAATGCCGAGCAATTGAAAAATTCCTTCGAGAAATATGACACCGTGATCCTGACACTTAGCGGGGATACCGTCACAATCCCGGCTCAAGGTCTGGAAACCTTCCTGTCGAATGACAAGAAAGTGCTGAAAATTAGCAATGACAACGGAACATACGTGCTTCCGCTATCTGCACTTCGTCTCAGCGACTTGGCCTCCAAGCTGTCGACTACGGTCACCGATCTGAAGCTGAAGGCGACCATTCAGGCGGCGGATGAAGCTACGGCGGCTGCCGTCAGCGAAGCGGCCCAAGCGCTCGGCGGGACGGTTCTCGCCAAGCCTGTCGATTTTAACCTCGTAGGGATCGGCAAGGACGATGAGACGGCTGCCCATGATTTCGGCAGCACCTATGTGAGCCGGACGCTTCCGCTCGCGGACGAAGCCAAGTCCTTCGAATCGACCGGCGTGAGATACGATCCTTCGACAAAAAAGCTAAGCTTCGTGCCGACCGTATTCTCTGGCAAGGAAGCCGTGCTGAAGCGTAACGGTAACAGCTGGTACGCCGTCGTGAAGCTGAATAAGAGCTTCACGGATATCAGCGGCCACTGGGCGCAAACGAATATCGAGCTGCTCGCCAACAAGCTGGTCGTGGATGGGGTGACCGATACGTCGTTCCAGCCGGAGCGCAGCATCACGCGCGCCGAGTTCGCAGCACTGGTCGTCCGTGCGTTGGGCCTTGAGCCGTCCGGCAGCGGAACGTTCAAGGATGTCTCGGCCAGCGACTGGTTCGCAGGCGTGGTCGGTGCCGCAGCCTCAGCCAAGCTGGTGGACGGCTATGAGGACGGCACCTTCCGTCCGAACGCCACCATCAACCGTGAAGAGCTCGCTGCCATGGTCGTGCGTGCACTGGACTACGCCAAGGCTAAGCCGAGCGTGAACGCCGATCAACAGCAAGCACTGCTCGCGAAGTTCAAGGATTCCGGCTCCATCGTATGGGCTAAGCAAGAGCTGGCTACAGCCATCGAAGCTGGCATCATCGACGGTATGACGGAGGACGAGCTGGGTGCGCGAAGCGACGCGACCCGTGCCCAATCCGCCACCATGCTGAAGCGGTTGCTAGAGAGAGCCAACTTCATTAACTAAAGGATCGACGAACAGACAGCCGTCCAAGGCTGAACGATCCGGCAAAAGCCCCGCACATCGGCTGATGTGCGGGGCTTTTCGGCACGGCGCACGTTCTTGCAATCGACAATGAGCATAAAGTCTGCCGGTGTCAGCTCGACAATTTCCTGGGAAATAGCAGGATGGCCGATTGGTTTAGACATCAAAAGGGGATATACTACAACTACATGAATAGAAAATCGGACGGATTGCGAGGGTTCGGATATGGGAGTTGCTATCATTGTCGAAGGAAAAAATGACAAAAGCAGATTAAAACGGCTGCTCACGGACGATGTACTACTCGTCTGCACGTATGGTTCACTAAACACCGCCAGGCTGGAGGCGCTCAAGAAGGCGATCGACGACCGGGAGATCTTCCTGTTCACCGATAATGATTCCTCCGGCAAAAAAATACGGGCCATTCTGCGCGACACGTTTCCCGATGCGGAGCAGATCTATACGCGCCGCGGTTATGCGGGAGTGGAAGGTACGCCGGATGAATACCTGATTCAGCAATTGGAAAAGGCCGGGCTGGAGGAATACATCGTGTATCCCCCTATTCTCCCGACCCTCTAAGAGAATCACCGTATGAACTGCATCAGATAAATAACGAGCGTCACCGTAAATATACTGAAAATCGTCGATGAAAAGACGACCTGCGACGAAAATTCCGGTTCATTATCGTATTCGACAGCCAGCAGAACGCTGCTGAGCGAAGTAGGAACCGCACAAGACAACACGAGCGCTTGAGCCATCGTTCCATGGATGCCGAGCAGCAGTACGATGCCAAACCCTACGGCCGGGCCGACACATAAGCGCAGCACGTTCGACAGCATCACGTCGGAGAGCATCAGCTTCCACTTCATGCTGCCCAGCTGTACGCCAAGCGTCAGCAGCGCAGTTGCAATAAAAGCATTGGAAATATAATTGATCGGCGTGTAAATCGGCCCCGGAATAGGCACTTCGAGCCCGCGCATCAGGAAGGCGATCGGAATGACATAAATAACGGGCATCGAGAAGATCGTTCGCAAGGTCTTGCCCAGCTCGTTACTCTTCGTCCTGTTCACGGAGTAAATCCCGTATGTATTAGGAATCAGACTCTGCATCATCATGATGATGATCTGAATCGACATCGTAAAGGCATCCCCTACAAACACGAGCTGATTCAGCGGAATGGCATAGTTCGCGCTATTGTAGAAAATAACGCTGTTGCGCACCGCAGGAACCATCCCTCCCTTGTATCCCCGAAGCCGGATCACAATCTCCATCAGGATGAACATAGCCGCGAAGTAGACAACGAAGAAAAGCATCGTTTGTCCCAATACAGCGAGCGACAGCGTAGATTCATACAGCATCTTGAATACGACAGCCGGCGAGAATAGATAGAAATTCAGCTTCGACAGCGTACGAATGTCTAGCTTAAACGCCCGGTATAGGATGACCCCAAGCGCGATCATGACCGTTAACGGAATGATATTGTTAAGCAGGATGTAAGAGAACACGCCCATGACGGGTTAAGCCTCCGTCTTCGCGCGCGGCGTACCTATGAGAACGCCGGACACGCAGCTTATTTTTCCTTGCTGATCTTGATCAAGTCCGCAGCTACCTTCTGTACGTCCAGATTCTCGTCGTGTCCGCTGTAATACGTACGCAAGTTGCCCTTACCGTCGACGAGCAGGAACAGATTGCTATGGGTCCACGAGTCATTCTTCGTATCCTTCTCGACCAGCACACCGAATTTGCGCGCCAGCTCGACCGTTTCCTTCTCATCGCCGCGCAGGAAGTACCAGCCCTTGTAATCCGGGTTATAGCGGCTGGAGAATTCCTTGAGCCGTTCCGTTGTATCCTTGGTTGGATCGAATGAAATCGACATAATCGCCGTGTCCGTACCGAATACACCCTTCTTGATCAATTCATTCTGAATTTTCGACAACGTAAAGGTCGACGGCGGACATACATCCGGGCAAGTGGAAAAGAAGAAATAAACAAGCTTGGCTTTCCCTGCCGTATCGGCAAGCGAGACTTCCTTGCCGTCCAGATTTTGCAGCTTGAAGTCAGGCGCCTTCTGTAAGATCCCCATCTTCTCATCCTTCGACTGGCCCTGCAGCAGCATGTAGCTGAATGTGCCGATCAGACCGACCAGCAGCACCATGACTACGATTTTAAACGCATTGTTTGGCATATTCATCCCCCTCTTCGATTCTTTTTCTCCCAAAAATAAATCCCGGGGCGCCGGAGCACACCGCGGGATTGTAGGTGATTGCCTTTGCCTTATGTCAGGCCCTCTTGAAGCTGTTACGTTGTGGCTGATCAACAGGATGATGAACAGCAGTAGCCAGACATAAGTAAACAGCCCGATCAGACTGAGCAGCGTCGCGAGCGGACTTTGTACGAGAAGCCAGAGTACCGAAAGCCCGGCTATCCCCAGCGCAATGCCGTACCTCAACACCGTCTGCGGCGAGATGATCCCGCTGACGAGCGCAGTTCCGTGTACACTCCATCTTCGCATCCATATCGCGGTCCAACATATTAGTGCCCGAAGTCGTGACGAGCACAGTCCCAAATGAGCCTCAGCCAGTTGATGTCTCATCCGGATGCGTGACTAACATTTGCGAAGCATGTGATGTTCTTCACTTGCTTCTCATGCTCCTTTATCATAACAACCCGCTGTTCGTTTGACAATAAAGGGGGAACAGAGTTCAAAATATTGTCGAAACCCCCGAGGTCTTCCTGACGGAAGAGCTCGGGGGCCGTTGAGTACCATATGAGGGAGTTCAGTTAGCTGTTGCCGGACAAGTGCTGAATAGCCGAGCGGCATCCTCTCACTTGGGTGGCGTCCACACCGTCAGACCGAATAGCTCGCTCCGCACGAAGCTCCAAGCCTGATGAAGCAAGCGCTGAAGATCAAGCACGCCTCCGCCCAAGGCATTCAGCACGAGGCCGTGCTTAGCTGTCAGGCTAATGCCGAAGGACAGCTCGCCGCGTGCGGTGAAACACTCCTCCAGATGCCCCCGGAGCGCTTCCGCTAACGGAGCATCCGCCCGCTCCGAGAACAGCAGCAGCGAGCCCGCATGCGTCAGACTCCCCCAGCGGCCGATCGTCTGGGGAGCGCCATGGTCCGGCTCCACTCGCTGCTGGTTGTAATATATCAGCTCATCCTCTTCGTACACGGCGAGCCGATTGCGGTACAGGCGAAAGCCGAATTGCTCTCCGCGGTAGGTACGTCCGGGACATAAGATTTCCCCGGACAGGAAGGATGCCCCGCTCCCGAGACGCACCTCCGTCCGGCTCCACAGTCCAGCATCGCGGTACAGCATGACTGGCTCCGGCATATACTCGACATAAGCCCCAGCAGCGAGGCGAAAAGACTGGTTCTGCACACTCAGTTCGGCAATATCAGAACCAGGTGCACGCGGAGGATGCACCTTGGTATAAGACTGGTTCGTCACATAGGCGCAGCTGCCTTCCCCGAACTCCCAATCCAGCTCGTACCGGTCGCCCGCCATCATCCCTGGAGAGGCATCCATCACATACACGCCCAATTGCTGCTGTGGGAAGCGAAAGGTCTTCGCGATTTTCAAGGGATAGGCATGATGATGGCTGCGCATCCGGGTCAAGCCTCCTGTGACATCGAAGGAGGCGGAGACCCTGCCGACGACATCAGGCATGGCTGTATTCGTGCTCGATCCATTCGACAATCGGAGCCAGCCCGTCGCCGTTGAACAGATTGGAGAAGACGAAAGGCTTATCGCCGCGCATCCTCACCGTATCCTCTTCCATCACCTTGAGCGAAGCCCCGACGTGAGGTGCGAGATCGATTTTATTGATGATGAGCATATCCGACCGCATAATGCCCGGACCACCCTTGCGGGGGATCTTCTCGCCCTGCGCCACATCGATAATATAGATGAAGCGATCCACCAGCTCGGGGCTGAAAGCCGCCGCCAGATTGTCGCCGCCGCTCTCGATAAAGATGATGTCCAGCTTCTCGAAGCGCTGCTCCAGCTCCTCGATCGCCTCGAAATTCATCGAGGCATCCTCGCGGATGGCGGTGTGCGGGCAGCCGCCCGTCTCCACGCCGATAATGCGCTCAGCCGGCAGCGCCTTGGAACGGATCAGGATGGCCGCGTCTTCCTTCGTGTAAATATCATTCGTAATCACCGCGATGCTGTACTTATGATTCAGCGACCGGGCCAGCCGTTCGACGAGGGCCGTCTTCCCGGAGCCTACGGGCCCCCCGATGCCGAACCGCATGGGACGCTGCAAAGCCTCCCGTGCAGGTGTTTCCCAATGATGATGATGGTGCGCGCCTCCTTGACACATATCCATTACCTCCCACTATAAATTAATAAATTCTCTTGTTTTCTCACTCTTTCTTAGACTTTCAACCATGGACTTTTTGAGAGCTGGAGAAGTCATGTAAGGATGACATTATTTTCTGGTGGAGCCGGTGGCAG
>NZ_JBBPCC010000031.1:0-75367 GCF_038070315.1 Paenibacillus filicis
AACAAATATGGTCAAAAAATGGTCACCTACTTTAACTATCAATTCCGCACACCTCAAAACCCCCGTAAAATCAATGATATTCACCAAAACCTCTACCCTATTTCTGTGCATCGTATTTCTTGCCTCCAGAAATGCCATCTTACTTCACCGTCACTTTCATGTAGATTTTTTCGATGGAATCGACCGGCTGCACGTTCAGCTCGACATAGACGCTGTCTGCATCCTCGCCCGGCAGTACCGTAATATCGGTCTTGGCGTCGAATTGCTGGATCGCCCCGATGCTCTGCAGCGTATCCAGATACGCGATGCACTCCTTGCGGAACAGATTGCGGCCGTCCGCATGGTTGTCCACTTTGCCGATATAGTAGGATTCGAAGATCCGCTTGAAATCGTCGGCGATGCCGTCCAGCACGCGCATGACGCGGTTTTTGGAAAAGACGCGGCCCTTGGTCGGCGTGTAGCTGCGGAACGTGTTGATATCCTGCTCGACGATCGCCGTACCGCTTCCCGGCACAAATACGAATTCGCCGCCTAGCAGCGCCGCTTCGATCTGGGCATTCGTATAGCGGGTGTCTACATCCGCTGCGTCGTCGTAAGCCTGGTAGGTCAGCGACTGGTTCATCAGAGCGCCTGCCGTAGCTGCAGCCACCCAGACGGTGGCCTTCTGAGCGTTCAGCACCGTGCCGTCCGTCAGCACGACACCGTTCTTCACGCTGATGATGCCCTCGTGGTCGGCAGCCGGATAGTTTTCCAGCACAGCCTTGACCTTGCGGCCCTCGGCATCGCGAAGACGCTTGACGAAGGCGGCGTAGACGGACTTCAGTGCAGCATCCGCGGAAACAAGAGCCAGCGCGTGGAAGTTATACACTTCGACGGCGCCCAGATAGTCCGTATGGTCCTGATTGGTCACCGCGCCGTCCGTACCGCCGGTCAGCGGAGTGCCTGCCGTTGCGGTGAGGGCGCCTGTGCCGCTGAAGGTCACCCAGGCGTTAGCCTTCAGACCGGCGATATCGGCTACGGTCTGGCTATCGATCGTTTGTCCAGCCAGCAGCGTGCGGACATCGAACTTGGTATTGTTGTCGATGTTCGGCTGGATGATCACGGTCAAGTCATTGCCCCGCAGACCGCTGTATTTGGCCTTGACGGTCAAGGCCGTCACGGTAGCGGAGGCTTTCACGCCATCATTCAGCCGGTACAGCAGCAGCGTCTTGGCGCGCTTGAGCGCTTCCTTCACCAGCACCAGCTGCGGTGCGGTGATGTCGTAGCCGAGCAGCTCGCGCACATTGTCGCCCGCTGCGATCGCCGTCACCTTGCGAGGCTCGCCCCAGCTCAGCGGAAGCCCAAGCGTCACGATCCCGCGCTCGCCTACCGCGCCGGCGGGCTTGCCTTCTCCCGCGAAATTGATGTATACCCCCGGACGCACCTTATTTTGCGTTGTCCATGTTCCTCCTGCCATTTACAGCACCGCCCTCTTCATAAATTGGTCAATTACCGCCTGCGCTTCTTCCTTCGTGTACAAGCCTTCGTCCTCCAGCAGCGCCGTCAGCACATCCTTATCCAGCTGTGCATACTGGCTAGATTGCAGGAGCTGTTCCTTGCTGTAAGGGACAGCCTCCGAAGCAGCTGCTTCAACAGCAGCAGGCACTGCGCTTTCCCCGGCTGCTTCCGCGTCGGAACCTTTACGTTTGGTCATTGTTTTCCTTACTCCCTTCACTTCGTGGTGAGGGAAAGTCAGGCGGCCGGGCTCTGTGTACAGGAGGCTTCTACCTGCTCGGCCCAACCGCTGTCAGAACGGGCGGCTCGTTTCCCTCCGGTCCGTCCGCCTCTGCCAGCGCCTCAAGGACAAACAAAAACGACGGCTCCGATTCGGAACCGCCGTCTTCGTTCATCTCTTTTCTAACTTTCCCACGATATCATAATAACACGGGATTTCGGGCGTTTTGCGACTCTGACGGGCCAGCTCCGGGACAAGGATGCGTCAGGCATGCGTCACCTCGGGAAATAGACTGGCTCTTGCCCTTATCGCTTGGGGGTAGGCAGCTATTGCCAGAATGATCGGGCCTGCCTGTACAGAAGACGTAACAGTCCCCCTCATTAGATTGGTCGACTACGGATGAACTTCTGCAGACAGCCCTTGAACGTCCCACCCCGTGCACAGATGAGATGGACAACGGAACACCCACACGGTCGTCTTTTGGTCCTTGGGTTGGATATTAGCCGACGGAACGAATGGGTTACTATGGAAGAGGCAGTAGAAAGCCCCTCATTTTAAGGAGAGTGATCCCATGATCGAGCTTACCCGTTCGAGCCACGACTGGCAGCCGATGCTGCATACCGGCAAGACCAGTACCGTTACTATACTGACTCATGCACCGGGTCTTTCTTTAAAAGGCATTCTCGCTACGCGGGAGGGAGGCTTGATGATCGCCGCTTATGCCTACAATCCTAACGGTACAGGACTGTATGATCTGGTGTACCTCGAGTTGGATGCCGATGGACAACTCAGTTCCACATGGACGGAGAAGGAAGGTATTCTTCCCGAGCTGTTCTACAGTCCCCAAGGAGAGCTCTGGACCTCCGTCGTAACCGTTGGCGGAGCCAGGGAGCTACAGATCGAGCTGCCGCTGCACGGACGAAGCGGTCTGGACCAGCCAAAGGGCGCCCGCGAATTCGCCGGGACCTATGTAGGCACAGCAGCAGGCAACGTCTGGTTTCACGATGTGGATCCTTTCGGCGGTAAGAAGCCGGACAAACTGCTCCGCCTGACCTTTGACCGCAGCGGCAGCCGGATCGCCTCCCGCAAGGAGCTCAAGCTTCCAATGCCCAAGAACAACAAGCTGACCCTGGATGAGGAAGGAACCTTGCAGATGGTCGCTCTACAGGAGGAGTCGGACGGCACGCTGCTTCTGCACCACCGCCAGGTCGATCCAGCAACGGCAGCCGTACTCCGCGAGCGCCTCATCCCATTTCCCGATTATGATGCCTTGGAAGCGGCCGAGCTAAGCTTCGAACAGCCCTCGACGATTATTTTCTCAAAGGGCAAGACGCTTAATCTGGCCCTGATCTCGCCAGACGGAATGGTCCAGACAACGGAATTGTTCGTCCATAGTTCCGATTTCTATAGCCTCTGGAAGCCGGTGATACTGGAGCCAGGGACGTTTGTCCTCCGATTTACGGTTGAGGACGGTAATGGCTGGGCGGTGGTCCGCAACCGGAAGCTGCAGGCGCTATATATGAATACCGGAGAACAGGGCTATACGAACCGGCTGACGGGAGAGGTCCTCGAAATTCCTATGGAGGGCAGATTGATTCTGCCGGAGCTGTGCCGAATCAGCAACGTTGCTTACGCCATCGCGGTATACCCTCAGGGGAAACAAACCAACCAGTTGGCCGCAGTCTTATTACATATATAACAGGGTAAACAAGCTAGGGAAGGGAGTGTACACGCTATGACGCTTACCGCTTATTTGAACGAAATGAAAGCTCTGCTCAAGGACAAGCTGCCTCAGCTCGAGGCTTCCTTGAAGGAACCGGCCACGCCTGCACAGCTTATGCAGACCGAGGCGCGTCTCGGGGTACCTTTTCCGCAGGAGTTGAGGGAGCTGTACCTGCTTCATAACGGAGAGGATAACTTGGGTCCCGGCCTGTTCTTCGGCCTTCGGTTTCTGTCCCTAGACGAGTTAGTGTCGGAGTGGTCGACTTGGGCAGGACTTGAGCGGGAATACGGGGAACAGGGCAACCATTATTCCGTCCCCCTTGGCTGGATCAAGGAGCGGTACATCAACCGGGGCTGGCTGCCCCTGAGTGAGGATGGAGGCGGCAATCACCTCGGCATCGATATGGACCCGGACACAGGGGGAAGCAAGGGCCAAGTCATTAATTTCGGCCGGGACGAGGAGACGAAGTACGTCATCTCGCGAAGCTTGACCGATGTTCTGCGCTTTATGCGCGACACGGTGAAAGAGGGAAACTACTCGGTATTTGAGGAGGACGAAGAGTGGACAGGCTGGGCTTACGGCGCAGAGTCAGGGGGACATTTTCTGGATAAGATTCGTTCGCTTCAGCTGCCTCTTTTCACCGCGATAGAGAGATCCGCCCCAGCGAGCGATGAGCTGCAGTGGGCGGAGCAGGCGCTGGACGAGAAGTGGCGGCAGCTTATAGCGGCGAAATCCAAGAGCTTCGAGATCTTTACACAAGCCAAGCAGCTATACCTGATCCGCGAGGAGCTTACGGACATCACTCCGCTCCAATATTGCACAGAGCTGCGCGAGCTGTCGCTAAGCGTCAACGGGATCTATGATCTTTCCCCGCTCCGCAGCTGTCAGCAGCTGAAGGTGCTCTATGCGGGTGGCAACCCGGTTACCGATCTGACCCCTCTCCAGGCGCTGCCTCATCTGCAGCAGTTATTTTTGACAGGCACCGGCGTGCAAGATATTGCCTCGCTGGCAGCTCTGCCTAAGCTCAAGGAGCTGGATCTCGAGAACACGCCGGTGACGGACTTCTCCCCGCTCGGGAATAGCAAGAGCCTGCGATCACTCACGGTATCAATATCCACTCCTGGTCAGCTGCATGTGCTATCGCGACTGAACCGTCTCCGCAAGCTGGAAGTCATCAGCTCCGGGCGGGAGATGGCCGCAGACATTCAGGCGGCTGTGTACGCACTGGGGGAGCTCCGGAAGCTCAAAGAGCTGTGCCTGAAGGGCTTAACGCTGTCGGATGTCGAATTTCTGAAAGGCTGCACCAGCCTGGAGCGGCTGGAGCTTAAGGATACCGTTGTCGCTGACCTTTCGGCTCTGGCGAAACTCCCGGTGCTCCAGGAGCTTGAGTTGAGCGGCTCTGACCAGGTAGGCCAGCTGGAGGATATAGCCGCCTCTTCGTCCTTACGCAAATTCACGGGCAGCTTCGCGCAGTTCGATCTGATGAAGGACAAATTCTCACAGCCTGTCGATTTCTCTACGCTCATCGGCGAGACGACCGAGGAACAGGAAGAAATCTGGCATAGCTACATCAGATAGCGGCCAGATCGGTTACTTCTAAAGGCTGCACCCTCCTCTGGGCGCTTGCATAGTATAGCCCATATCCTATACTGGCAGGCATGCTACGGAGAGGCGGACATTGGAGACATGATTTCTTACATGGATTACACAGCACCAACCACACAGTTCTTTTTCGATATGAACAACAAGATGTTTTACAAGAAGGATGACCGGAATTATATCACTCAGGTGGGCATCCAGCAGTTGAACACCTTAGGCAACACCTCGCTGCTGGACATCTACCTCAGCACGGGTAATGTCGTCGAGCCGCATATTCATCAGAATGCATCGGAACTCGTCTACTGCGTCTCTGGCGCTGCAGTCGTCTCGCTGATCAATCCTTTTACCAATGAGCTGCTGAATTACCCCATCAAGCCGGGCCAGGTCGCGAATGTCCCGCAGGGCTGGTGGCACTATGAGATCGCCACGGTCGACAACACGCACCTGATCGCGATTTTCGACGCACCGACGCCGGAGGCCATCTTCGGCTCCGATATTCTGCGTTTGACCCCGCCGTCCATACTGGCCCATACTTACTGTCTGGATGAGGCCAAAGTGAAAGACACGCTCGCGCCCATCCGGAATACGGTGATCATCGGTCCACCCAGCGACTGTCCGACCGGTCAGGTTCAGAGCGGCATGACGAATGCGCCCCATCAGGCGCATCATACCCACCACGGTCATCATGCCAACCCGTCTGTCAATCAAGGGCATTATCCTCATGCTCAGCCTTGGCAGCGTATGTTGCAGTCCCAGCCTCAGGCTTATGCATACCCTCCGCATGCTTACCAGCAGCAGCCGCATGGCCAGCCGGCCGGGTTCTGGTCGTTCCCATGACTTGAGTTAACAGTCAGACAAGGGATACCCGTACCGTATCCAAGGAGAGGCTGAACAAGCCTCTCTTGGCTTTGGCCCCGCCTGGACAAGCCGTGTATGCGGGTTACATACGGACTGCCGTTCCGGCGACCCAGCTTTTGCTGCCTGAACTAAGCTCAGGCGCCTGTCACTCCCCCGCTAGCCTCGCATACTCCTCAACCGCCTTCGCCCTCCACCGGTCGAAGGTTTTGCGCGCGATGCAGAACTCTCCGGCCACTTCATCGACCGAGCGGCCTTCGACGTACCTTAGGCGCAGCAGCTGGCTGTACTCCGGCTTGTACTCGCCGAGCGTGTCCAGCGACCGGTCGATCAGTTCGACCTCCCGCTGCAAATCCTGCAGCTCGCTGACCCGCTCGATCACGCCCTGGATACCCCCTTGGTCCGCGGAATAGCCGATCCGTGCCTCGAGCACCTTGCGGATCTTGCCCTCCAGCTCGCGGAGCAGTCTCTCATCGGCTGCGCTCCCTCCCTGCAAGCCCTGCACCTCGCGAAGCTGGCTTTTCGTCCCTAGCGGATACCGCTCCAGGTAGGCGTGGGCGACCGTCTCCAGCTTCTGCTCCCGTTCGTTTAAATACATCGAAGACGGCATCGCCCGGAGCTGCCGGTGCAGCTCCTGCAGCTTGTCATCGTGCTGGATGGAGCTGAGCGAGTATCCGTTGCCGACCGGATGCTTCTCGAGGAACTTCATGCGTCCGACCAGCCGTTTGTAATCCTTCAGCTTCACCACGACCCAGTGCTGGGAGACGGCTTTGGATGGCGTGGTCCGTTCAGTGATCATCGTAGGTTGATTCATTAGGTTCCACTCCTCTATTGTTGAGTATTTAAAATACCATTTCAGGGATGATTGTCCCCAATAGCTTATTTATTGCTATTCATTGACAGTAATATGGCTACCCACTATACTGAAAGAAGAGTATGGTTACTACCGTTTCCCTCCAAATTAGTGAAGTTTCAACTCATTTCCAGTATTTGTTTTCTCATTATAAAAGGTATCCATAATACCGTCAAGTATTTAAAATACCATTTTATTGTACAGGAGGGCACCGCCATGTCTCTGGGCAGCCGGATCCGCGATCTGCGGAAACAGTACGACCTTACACAGCATGATATTGCCGAGCAGATCGGCATGGGACGATCCAACTTTGGCCATATCGAGAACGACCGCGTCATTCCTTCCAGCGAGGACCTGCAGCGTATCGCTGATATTTTGCATACAACCACCGATTATCTGCTGGGGCGCAGTCTGCTGGAGCCAGTCTCGGGCAATACCGCACCCGCATGGGCAACGTCCAAGGACAAGCGGGATTTCAAGCGCATGCTGGAAGAAGACGGGGAGGTCATGTTCGACGGTATCCCGATGAATGAGAAAGACCGACAGCGCGTGCTCGATGTGCTAACCGGCCTGTTCTGGGAAGCCAAACAGATGAATAAACGCAAGAAAGCGTCCGACACGAAGAACGACGCCACCCGCTAGGTGCCGGGTCGACTTATCAACGCATTGGAGCGTGGGTTCATGGAGGAAATCATTCAACGGCTGATCAAGCGGCACCATACCAACTGCCCGTTCCGGCTTGCGCAGGAGCTCGGCATTCATATCCGGTACCATGATCTCGGAGAGCAGACGCGCGGCATCTATTACCGCAAGCTGCGCCGCCGATTTATCGTCATTCATGATAAGCTGACGGATGAATGGAAACGGTTCGTATGTGCGCATGAGCTCGGGCATGACCGGCTTCACAAGGGAATCAGCCGGTTTTTCCTGGAGGAGCACACCTTCTTCAACCCGGGCAAGTTCGAGCGTCAGGCCAATGTCTTCGCCGTCCGGCTGCTCACAGCCGGAGACCACCCGGAGCCTGGGGAAACCGTGGAGCAGCTGTGCGCCCGCAACGGCATTCCCGAGGAGATGCGGCATTATTACGGTACCTGAGTCCCTGCCCGGGGACCCAGGCCAGGCTATGGAATCACGGACATCGCCTTACGGCAGGCGGTGTCCTTTCTTTTAGCTCGTTCCCCTCTGGTGCGTAGGATGTCTTGGCGGGGCGTGGAGCTGAGCTTGTAACGGCTTCATTCTTACACTATAATATGTAGTGTAAGTTATGCGGGCTTGGCGGATGAAGAGAACAGTGCTTGTGGGAGCTTTCATTTCTCATTGACACTAACACTACACAGCGTAGTGTGAAACTCCCCTCCTCTATCTACACAAATTCAATCGAAGGAAGAGATCGGAATATGATACTCGGGATTACAGGCGGAATCATCCTCATTGCCGCGATCGTCGGTTATGTCATCGCTGCCAAGTGGGATAACGCCAACACGAGCAGGCTGAAAAAAGAGCAGAAAGCTGCGCTGAAGAAGAAAAGCCGCCGCATGAAACTTACGGCTCATTCGCTGTTTGGTGCAGCTGTCCTGGTTATATTAATAGCCGTAGTGCAGAACGCCGTAAGCAATGATGAACTTGAGAAGCTCAACTATAACGCACAGATCGAGGTCAGGACAGACCGCGATTACGGACGCGAACATTCCGACATGCCTGTCAAATACGAGATGAAGCTCCCGACTTCGGGTACGCACAGCCCTCATGATCTGAAGTTCGGCTTCTATGAGAAGAAGCCCCAGACCGAGCTGCTCGTCCATAATTTGGAGCATGGGGATATTCTTATTTATTACCGGCCGGATGCAGACCCCTCCATTAAAGAAGCCGTCAAAGCATTGTCCCGTGTCACCAAAGCCGGGGCCGGCGTGCTGGCTGTGCCGAGCGAGGAACTTCCCGAGGGAGACGAGGTCGTCATGAACGCCTGGACGAAAACGATGGAGCTGACCAAGTACGATGAGCAGAAGGCTGGAACCTTCATCTATCAATTCATTAATCAAGGTCCTGAACAAATACCCGCCAGCGTGAGACGCGGCGGCGGTACGATGTAGGGATTCGATCTAGTGTCCGCGTGAGCAAGCCATTGCCTAGGGCAGGCAGGCGACTTGCTTTCGCGGACTTTTTTTGCCTATGGCTGCTATTCCTAATTAAATTGTCGCAGGAAATCCATACCTGTCCGGCCTGCCGTGCCAGGCTCCGTTACGAACAGGGGGCCTGTACCCCGGATGATCTGCACCTTAGACGTCTCCGCCGGCCTCAGAACCCGCAGCATCGCTTCGATCGCAGCCTGCGGATCGACGGTCTCGCCGCAGGCGTAGCAATCGAGGGCCGCGAATCCTTTCTCGGGATACGTGTGAATGGACATATGGCTCTCCGACAGCAGTACAAGCACAGTCGCTCCCTGCGGCTCGAACTGCTTCGCTTGGAACGACAGCACCGTGGCCCCGCTGGCCTCGGCCGCCTGCACCATCTGATGCGCCAGCTCGTTGGCTTCATAGATCCGGTGAGGCTCGATCCCCCACGCATCTACAGCTACATGGCGGCCGTAGGTGCCGTAATCCGGTCTTACCACTCCCTGACCATCGCTTGACCGTGTCTGGCGTACAGACCGGGACGCCGGTCGTAGAAGGGAGCGACGGCCCCCTGCCTGCGGTTCAAGGATAGCCGCGTGAAATCGATCTCTCCGTGCACCGCCATCTCCTCGTTGGTCCGCCCACTCTGCAACACCCCATGCTCGGAGAAGGGGAAGTCGCATGGGGTAAAGATACCTGCCTGGCAATACCCCTGATCCACCTGAGGACGGGATTCAGTCAGCGCCCCTACCAAGCCGCTTAGCACAACGACCACCTGATTCTCGATCGCGCGTGCCTGGGCGCAATGTCTCACCCGGTGATAGCCATGTGCACCGTCCGTGTAGGACGGGCATAGAATCAGCTCCACCCCGCTGTCCGCCGCCATCCGTCCCAGTTCGGGAAACTCAATATCGTAGCAGGTCAGGATAGCCAGCTTGCCCCAATCGGTCTCGATAATATTCAGCCGGTCTCCTTCGTTCAGCGACCACTGGCTCCGCTCCTCCGGCGTCACATGCAGCTTATCCTGCGTCTCGACTCGTCCGTCCGGGAAGAACAGGTACGCGCGGTTCACGTACCCGTGAGGCTCCTTGCAGATATGCGTGCCGCCGAGAATAACCGCTTGAAACATCAGGCTGCACTGACGGAAAAAACGCACGTAAGCGTCCGTACAGCTATCCAGGTACTGGCAGGCCTCTTCATGCGTCATCAGAGGCTGCAAACTAAGCAAATGCGCGGTCAAGTACTCCGGGAACACGATAAGCTCCGCGCCCTGCTCTGTCGCGTCGCAGATGTTCTGGGTGAGCTTCTCCCAAAATTGACCTTCCGACCGAAGGTCCGTCAGTCCGTACTGCATCGTTGCTACCGTAATCTTGGTCATAGCTCGCCTCCTGCTGGTTCTAGGAACGGTTGATGGTATACATATCCGTCCGACGGTCTCTAAACGTCAGTACATCCTTGGACTTGCGGTGGCGCTGCAAAATCTCCATATCCACCTCCGCCATGATGACGGTCTCTGTGTTCTCGCTGCACTCGCCGGCAATGCCATCGCGGGGGAAGGAAAAGTCAGCCGGCGTATAGATGCCGGATTGGGCGTACTGGATATCCACGTTGTCCACATGTGTCAGGTTGCCCACGGTTCCTGCCGTCACCGTGAATACCTGGTTCTCGATGGCCCGTGCCTGCGCACAGTACTTCACACGCAGGAAGGTCGGCCGGTCCTCTGCACAGAACGGCACGAAGATCAACTGAGCGCCTTCCTCCGCCACGATGCGCGAAAGTTCCGGGTACTCGATGTCGCTGCTGAGCTGAATCGAGATCTTGCCGCAGTCGGTATCGAACACCTCCAGCCGGGAGCCGCCGTTGATGCCCCACCACCTGCGCTCATTAGGAGAGATATGCAGCTTGTATTGACGTGCAATCGTCCCGTCCCGGCGGAAGAGATGACCCACATTGTAGATCCGGTTATTCTGCTCGATGAAGTGCGAGCCGCCGATAATGTTCACGTTGTACTTGACCGCTAGCTCCGAGAAGAGCTCGACGTACTGGGAGGTGAAGGTCGTCAGCTTGCGCACCGCGGAGCTCGGGGACCGCTCCTCGAGGAATGACAGCAGCTGCATCGTCACATTCTCGGGGAATACGGCAAAATCGGATTTATAATCGGCCGCCACATCCACGTAATGCTCACACTGCGTCGCGAACTCGTCGAAGGAATCGATCTTCTTCATCATGTATTGGATCACGCAGATCCGTACAGGAAAAGACCGCTTGTAGTGAATTTTACTGCTGCTGGGCTTATAGTCGATATTATTCCATTCCAGCAGTGCCGCGTAATTCATCGAGTCCTGATCATCGGACAAGTAATTGGTGATGATACGCTTGAGCGTGAAGCCGTTCATCATCTGGAAGGTCAGCACCGGATCGTAAATATTTTGCTGCAGCACTTCCTCCGCGTACTCTCTAGGCGACAGCGTCCCGTTGTACTTGTGGTAGCCCGGGATGCGGCCCCCGACGATGATGCTCTTGAGATTGAGCTTCTCCGCCAGCCGCTTGCGCGCCTCGTACAGCCGTCTGCCGATCTTCATACGCCGGTAGTCGGGATGAACCATGACCTCCATCCCGTAGAGGCTTTCCCCCAGCGGGTTATGGTTGCGGATATATCCTTTATCGGTAATTTCCGAATACGTATGCTGCTCCAGATAGTCTTCGAAATGAACGATCAGACTCGAGCTCGAGCCGATAATTTCACCGTCCAGCTCCACACAGATTTGCCCGTCCGGGAAAATCCGGATATGGCTTTCCATCTGCTCTCTCGTCCATGGGTGCATATTGGGAAAGCATAGATCCTGCAGCGCGATGATGCGGTCGATATCTTCGGTATCTATATTGCGGATAATCATTTTCTTTTCGAATTGCGAGACCTGATCCTTTGTCATGGATAACTCCCCATTCGGTTGTTTCCTCTACTATGCACCCCGAATTTTATGCCCGTGTTAGCGGATGGTAAAGCTAATGTAAATGTTCGTCATATTTGTTAAGACAGAACGGCTTCGGAACAGTCGTCCGTCCCCCGAATGTACCGGAGCCGTCAAGCGGCCTAGGTATAGCAAAAAAACACAGGAGCAGCGCTGCCCGTGCTTAACGTTACAGGGATATCCCCCTAGTCATCCTGGCGGTAAAAAGACGGCCTGCCGCAGCGCCCCCTTGCGCTAAGTCATTCTTAGTCTATGCCGCTACTGCTGCATAAGGATAAGAAGACCGGGCAAGCCGACCTATCAGTTAGCGTCGCTGAGCTCTTGCATGACCTCTTGCGGCTTCAGGAACCGCTCCCCGACCTGCTCCGCCGTCAACGGCCGGCTGAACCAGTAGCCCTGGATATGCTCGCAGCCCAGCTCCCGGAGCATATGCGCATGCTCCTCTTCCTCGACGCCTTCCGCGATGAGGCTGACGTTCAGACTTTGGCCCATCGCAATAATCGCCTTGACGATCGAGTAATTCACTTCATTGGTCGTCAGATCGCGGACGAAGGACTGATCGATCTTCAGCTTGTCGATGCTGAATTTTTTCAGATAGCTAAGCGAGCTGTATCCCGTCCCGAAGTCATCGATGGCGATGCTGACACCGAGCTCCTTGAGCTGATTGAGCTTGGCGCGCACATAATCGAAGTCGATCATCGCGATGCTCTCGGTAATTTCCAGCTCCAGGTAGGCCGCCTCCATCCCTGACTCGCGCAGCGCATCGGCCACCAGCTCCACCAGCCGCTCGTCCTTGAACTGGCGGACGGACAGATTAACGGCCATCTTGACGGGGCCGAAGCCCTCCCGCCGCCACTGCATATGCCGCTCGCAGGCCGTACGGAGCACCCATTCGCCGAGCGGAACGATCAGTCCGGTCTCCTCGGCGAGCGGGATGAAATCTCCCGGTGAGATGAAGCCCTGCTCCGGATGCTGCCAGCGCACCAAAGCCTCGACGCCGGTGAGCGTTAGCTCTCCTACTTGGCACTGAGGCTGGTAATACAGCGTCAGCTCGTTCTGCTCCAACGCCCGGAACAGCTCCTTCTCCATCATCATCTTCTTGCGTGAGATGTCATTCAGGTCCGAGGTGTAGAACTGGTACGTGTTCTTGCCCTCCTCCTTGGCCCGGTACATCGCCATATCCGCATGCCGGACCACGGTATCCACATCCTTCCCGTCGCCGGGAAACATGCTGATGCCGATGCTGCCGGTAATATGCAGCTCATTGTCATCCATCTGGAAGGAGGTCGCGAGCAGCTCCAGGATGAGCCCAGCGACCTCGGCCGCCTGCTCGCAGGACGTATTCGGCAGCACGACCGTGAACTCATCCCCGCCCAGTCTGAACAGGGGATACTTCCGGTGGAGGCCCTGCTCCAGCCGTGCCGAGATCAGCTTCAGCACCCGGTCGCCCACCGCATGGCCGAGCGTATCGTTGATCAGCTTGAACCGGTCCAGATCGAGGAACATGACCGCCACTTCCGTGCCGCGCTCCCGTGCCTCCGTTAGCAGGTCGCCCAGATGCTCGTGGAAGGAGCGCCGGTTAGGCAATGCAGTCAGCGGATCGTGATAGGCCAGGAAATGCGCCGTCGACTCCGTTTCCTTCTCCTGGCTCACATCCTTGGCAACGATATAAATCCCGACGATCTGTCCGCTGACGTACATCGGAATATATGTGACGTACAGGTCCAGATGGCTACCATCCGCGTGCAGCGCTTGAACCTCGAAGCTTTGCGGCTTACCCTGCTTGGCCGCCTCGAAATGCTCCATCGCTCTGACCCGGTCCTCGGAGGCGATCAGCGACGACAGCAGCATCCGGGGCAATTGAGAGAGCGAGTAGCCGGCCACCTTGTGAATCGCATCATTGGCCTGGATCAGGCGTCCCTGCAGATCAACCCAGCAGACGATATCCGGATGATGGTCGAAGAGCGACTTGTACCGCTGCTCGCTAACTTCCAGCCGCTGCTCCGCCCACTTGCGTCGTGAGATATCCTTGAATAGCAGCAGGGCCCCCTGCAGGTCTCCGCTTTCTCCATAGACAGGCTGACCCCTGACACGGAGCTGCTGCACGGTTTGGCCCAGCAGAACCCGCCGGAAGGGCATCTCCTCCTCCAGCAGAGGGGTTTGACCGTCCGGGTGGTAGTAAGCACGCGCTTCCGGCTCCTGGCCCACAAGTCCGAGCTTCTGCGCCGCACCATTATAAAAAAGCGGCTCTCCCGCCGCGTCGTACACGATTACACCTTCCTCCATATGGTCGACAATCGCCTTCATAAATGATTCTTGCAGCAGCAACTGCGAGAAAAGCCCATCAGCCTTCAGTTCAATCACCACCATCTGGGACTAAAGGCATCGGCCCTCAGTACCGGTTTAAGTAATCTGATTGTAAAGTACAGTTATTTTCATTGTCAATTTCATCCTGTTAAGAATTATTGTTTATTCCCGGTACCCGTTCTCTGATTGCAGACGGTTACCAAACACTGAGAAATCAGGTACAATGATCACATAGAATTGAAACGTTTAAAGGAGGATCATATGAACACAACCTCAGCACACAGCAGGCAGTCGGAGCTCGTCGTCCGGATTGCTCAGGCGGCCAGCCGGCTTCCCGATGCCGGAGATGGCTTATGGTTTCACAATGATATCCGCAATAACTTCTACTATGCATCGTATTTATTCGCCTATGCAGTCGGCCCCTACCCCGGAGAAGTTCTGCCTCTGAGCCGTGAAGCGGCCAAGGCCCAGGCAGCCTCGGTGCTGCTGGCCGTGCTGCGCCTCCAGGATCAGGCCCCGGCCAGCAGCACCTACGGACACTGGCCGCTCGGGCTGCGTCCTACGCCGCGGGAGGCCAAGCCCCACGTGCTCCCTGTCGAGCTCATGGGCAGCCTGATGGTCTACTTCCGCGAGCGCTACGACGCCGAGCTGGAAGGCGAGCTGCGCGAAGCGATCGATACGGCGCTGCGGCATGTATACCGCAGCGGCTTCTACCGTGTGCCTATGCAGCATTATCATCACCATGAAGCCAAGTACACGGCGGCCAAGCTCATCTTCGGCAGCCGGTACGACGACCGGGAGCTGCTGGAGGACGGCGTCCGCTCCCTAGAAGCGACACTGGCCTTCGTCCGCCGCTACGGGATGGTCGAGTACGGAGCCCTGCCCTGGTTCTGGCATTGGGTCCAGGCCTTCACTTGTGCCTGGGAGCTGATCGCTGAGCCGTCCATCAAGCGTACACTGGCCGAGCTGCTCGATGTCCTGTGGCGGGAGCGGGCTCAGTTCTACCTGCAAGGCACCTGGGTCGGAGCCCAATCCCGCGGGTGGCCGCATGATATGCCGCGCGACGGGAACGTGCTCTTCGACTATGTGCAGTTCGGCGGCTTCCAGCTGCCGGAGGCTATGCCGCGCACCGAATACGCGGGCTTCCTGTATTATCCGGCGCCGGAGGATGCCCTTCATCTCGCGGTGGATCGCCAGCAGCCCGTGGAAGTGACCAAGTCGGTGCCGCGCACGGCCGCTGCGCCCGAGGACAAGCTGCACAGCTACGTCTACATCACCTCCTCCTATGCCGCAGGGGGCATCTGGGAGCGCGTCCAGGAGTTTGACAACGAGCAGCACCGCTGGGATGTGACGCTACCGCTTGACTCGGCCGGACCTGAGCCCGGCATCAACCAGGCCTACTTCTACCACCCGGCCGATGCTTCGGCCGGAGAGGGTGCTGCTCCGGGCGATCCGCGTCACCAGACTCGCTATGCGGAGGTGCTGTTCGACCGCAATGTGATTCTGGCGGTCTACCCGATCCCGGATACGGAGCCTGGACGGGTGCTGGGCGTGCTGCCCAAAGGTACATGGCAGCAGGACGGACAGTCACTGTACGTCCATGTCCCGGGCGGGAGCGGCGTTTACTTCGCCGTGCATCTGCTGCAGCCGTTCCGGATCGAGGAAGCCTCTGACCGGCTGAACGTGATCAGCGAGGGAAGGCCGAATGCCGTCGTCGTCGAGGCGCTGGATGTGCCGGAGGCCCGTGCTCTGGGCCTCGCGGACCTGGCCGCATTTGCCGCCGATCGAAGCTCCCGCAAGCCGGTTTTTACGGCGGGTGAAGAGCTGGGTATCCGCTACACCGGCGTCTTGGGCCGTGAGCAGGTCCTGCAGCTTGCCGAAGACGGCACCCTGCATCGTATGGTGGACGGACAACCGATCGACTTCACCGTTTACCGGCCGTAAGTATGAAGAAAGGACCTGGCATTTTACCCATGCCAGGTCCTTCTTGCTTCATACTTACGGAAACGACAGATAGGAGCGCCGTCTGCGGCTGCTCACGCCTCCATCCAGCCTTAGCAGGCCGGCAACGGCCGCAACGCAGAATAGCCCTGCCACATAGCCGGCTATAATGTCCGTGGCGTAGTGGACGCCAACATACAGCCTGCTGAAGCCGATCAACAGAATCAGCAGCATGCCGATCACAGCCATCCCCCAGCGGGCAAGACCGGAACGCGCACAGCTCCAGACGATGACGATCAGCATCCCGTACAGCGCCATGCCGACCATCGCATTGCCGCTCGGAAAGCTGTAGCCGTCTACCGAAATCCAACCGTTATGTACAGGTCTGTCCCTCTCGAACAGCACCTTCAAGCCGGTATTGAGCAGCTGAGCCACAAGTACCGTGAGGACAAGGGCCGCCGCTTCCTTCCGGAATCGCATCACCCAGGCTAATAACGCGGCCACCAGCGTCACTCCTCCGAAAGCAAACGTTGAGCCCAGCCCGTTCAGCGCCAGCAGCGCTGCCACCGGCTCCGTTCCTGCACGTCCCCCCAGAGCGGTCTGAAAGCTCCGGTCTAGTGCACTTGTGCCGTCCATCGGCAACCACCACACAAGACCTGCAAAGCCTAATGCACAGATCAGGGCAATCCCCCATGCTTTCATCTATTCTCCAACCTTTCTTGTAATGTCAGCTTGTCTATAAGCGATTATAGCATCACAAGCCCTCTGACAACATACTTCTTGCTCAAAAAGCCTCGTACATCTGCCCGTTGAGGCGCCTAAGAGGTGTGGGGAAAAGTCCTTTGGCAACCATCCGGCAGAGTTGAAATATTCCTGAGCTGGAACAGCTTGGCATTGCTATGAACAATCTTGCATGATATAATGAATTATTCGTATAGATGAAGCCACAAGATCACATTCTATAAAAGGTGTTCACTTCATGCAAGGAAGACCTGAGTCGGATGTGACTTTTTTTCTACATACGGCACTAACCTTTGGGAGGAATTACAGATGGAGACAGGAACAGTTAAGTGGTTTAACGCTGAGAAAGGCTTTGGTTTTATCGAAGTCGAAGGCGGCAAAGACGTTTTCGTTCACTTCAGCGCTATTCAAGGCGACGGTTACAAATCCTTGGATGAAGGCCAACGCGTACAATTCAACATTGTACAAGGCAACCGCGGCCCGCAAGCCGAGAACGTTATCAAGCTGTAATTGTCGTTTAAGAAAGAACCGTGCCGGACGGGACGGTTCTTTTTCGCTTTGTTCGCCTACTTTTAGCTGGCAGAGAAGACAAGGAGGAATGTGCGATGTATTTTTCCAAAAAATCCTCAGAACCGACTCCCCAGGAAGAGACCGCCATTTGGACATGCAGCCAAGCGGGCTGCTCTTGCTGGATGAGAGATAGCTTCTCCTTCGAGCAGGACCCGCTTTGTCCGATTTGCAGCTCGGCCATGGTTCAGGGATCCAAGTTGCTCCCGGTTCTGAAGCGGCATTAGCCGCAATGAATTCTTCGTCTTGCCACGGCCAAAAAGTCGCGGGCACAAACCGGTCTCTACCGGTTTGTGCTTTTTTTGTGCCTCGGGGTGCGGCGGCGAGGCTGGCAAGCCAGCACATCCTGCATACCTAGCAGCCCGCTATATGCGGTATACAGCGTCATAAAGCCGGTCTACCCCCCTTGTCGAGCAATCATTAAGGAGCCGATTAAAGACGAAAAACGCTGACCGCTGGTCAGCGCTTCTCCAGTCTGAAGTTGCCGGAGCTGGTACGGATGTTCAGCTTAACATCTCCCGTGCCGAATGCGCCTTCGATCCGGCGGCCCTCCTCCTGCTTGATCGAATAAACAAACCCATCCCACTTAACCTTGCCTTCGCCCGAGCTTGAGCGGTAATCCAGCTTGAGCGATTTGGGCTCTTGGCTGACGGCGAGGATAACATCTCCACTCGATGCCTTCAGATCGATGCTGCGCGTCAGCTCGTCGGCCTCAAGCCGGATCCCTCCGGACTCTGTGATCCCTGTGACCATCGCCTGCCCATCCCGCATCTTGATCTCCCCGCTGGAAGCCTGCACCTTCAGCTCATTAGCCGTGTAACCGGACACCTCAATATTGCCGGATGCCGTGTGGAAATCGACGGATGCCGCCTGCACTCCGGAAGCCTCCACATCACCGCTTGAGGCCTGCGCCGAAATCTTCTCCCCGTTAACCTGATTCAGAGTCAAATTGCCGCTGGTTGCCTTCAACTGAATGTTGTCCGCACTCACCTGATTCAGACGGACATCTCCGCTCGATGTTTCCACGACCAGCGACTTCATGAGCTTCTCCGGCAGTTCCACGTGCAGCTCCAGGTTTTGCTTCTGCAGGCCGAGCCCCGCAGACTCCGGCAGCTCGATTCCGATCCGCAAGGTATCGTCCTGCGGCTCCAGCTTCAGCTTGAGCTGCTCGGCTAAGGCTGTGCTTGCCTTACCATTAAGCCGTGCCTGAATCTTATCCGAGCCTCCCTGCAATACCTCGATCTCTGCACTGGACGACTCGATCCGCAGGTTACGGATATTGCCCGCCTCCATGGTTTCTTCCTGGTTGATCTCCTGGGCATTGAATATCAGGGATCCGCCTGTAAATAAACGCATCGGGTTCGCCATGTAAATCAAGATGATAATCCCGACAGCGATCAGAATAAAACCTACACTCCGCTGCATCACATAATCTCTCCATTCGTTACTAGGTACACCCAGTATATCAAGATCTAAGCGGCCTTAGCGTTAGACCTCCGATCTGAATTCAGACCCGTCTTTGGTCCAGTATGCCCCCGGGAGACTTTCGTCTCCATGAACGTCCTCCCTGTTATACAGCTTTCGTTACGCCGCTGGAATACGGGGGGTAGCAGGGCTTTGTTCAGTCTGCGCGGCTGTTCAGGTTCAGAGCTGAACAGCCGCGGTTAAGTAAATACAGGCATGATCGAGCTGCCTAGAAGATGGCACCCACTACGAGTATGGGAGGTTTTTCGAATGGGTAAACAGATTGTCGGCGTATTTAACCATGAAGACGAAGCCGTCCGTGTGATCGAGCAGTTGAAGAGCGACGGATACCACTCCGAGCATATTTCCATCATCGGGAGAGATCCCGAGGAGCTGGAAACGATCGGCCAGGACACTGGCTCCCATGTAGAAACCGGGGCGGTGACAGGAGCTGCCACAGGGGGCATGGTAGGCGGCGTGACGGGTCTGCTGGCTGGCATCGGCGCACTGGCGATTCCCGCAATCGGGCCGATTCTGGCCGCCGGACCGATTGCGGCAACACTGGCAGGGGCAGCCCTAGGGGCCGGAGCCGGTGGGATCGTAGGCAGTCTGATCGGGCTCGGAATTCCCGAAGACGAGGCCCGGACGTACGATGACTACATCAGGCAAGGCAAGATCCTGGTGCTCGTCGAGTCCGACGACCTCCATGATCCCCGTGCGATCGAAACGTTCCGCGCCAACCACTCTCTGAATGCTTCCAAGCTCCCCGCTGCGGACAACGCTTCCATTCCCTCCAATCCGGTAGAACGCGCCCGTGAGCAGACGAAGGATGTGACCCGAGCGGCCATCAAGTCCACCCGCAGCACAGAGAGCCATCTAGAGGAGCCCACTGATTACGGCCGGGATGGAAGTCCGGAAGAGGGGCCATCCCCCCGCCGCTACTAACCCCGCTCCCCATAGCCCGACCTGCACGTTAAAAGAAGGGTCCGCCTCAATGGCGACCCTTCTTCGACTGTTAACCAGGACTGCAGATATGACCGCGCCCTCGGGTCCCTACTTGCCTTACCCTTCTTGACCGGGGATTCCCCGGCTTGTCCGGTACTCGTAATTGCTTTTGCAGAGCTGCAGCAGCTCGTACTTCAAGCCCCTTCTGGGCCGGGTAATGACAGGGGGACGCAGGCCACGGCGGCGCAGCGCCGCCCGGACTGAAGAGGCATCGCCGATCCTATTGACGATCAGTTCATGGGGCAGTCCTTCCGTATACCGGGTCAGGAGAAAGGAATCGCATGCAGCCTCCCCGCTGCCCGCTCCAAGCTCATAGAGCTGGAAATCTCGCAGCATTCCCGCTTGTACCTTGGCAACCATCACCCCGCTATCGCCAAAATACAGGACATCCTGATCCACCATGCTTTCGCGGTCTACGATTTGCTTGTCCGGCGTCTTCTGCAGATTTCGGATATGACCCAGCATATTCTGAGCCTTCTCGAATTCCAGGCGCTCTGCATACGCTACCATCCGCTCGCTCATCGCCGCGATCAGCGCCTCTCCCTGATGGGCCAGCAGCCCAGCCGCCTGTTCGGCACGCTCCCGGTACTCCTCCTCGGTGATCTGGCCTTCGCAGACCCCGCTGCATTTGCCGATATGATACAGCAGACATACCTTCTTAGGCAGAACCGTGCAGGTCCGCAGTCCATAATGGTCGGTCACAAATTCGAGCAGCGCATCGCGAAACCTTCGGCTTCGGAAGGGACCGAGGCGCCGGACCCCCTCCTCTTGCTCCTGCTCCTTGCCGCCAACAGACCTGCCTTTTTCTCCGGGCTCGGGCGAGAGGCTCCGGCCGCGGTTGCGGTAGTACACATCGAGACGTGGCAGCCGTTCTGCCGTGAGCTGGAGATAGGCGTACCCGCTGTGATCCTGCTTCAGTGCCCGGTTGTACTTGGGCTTATGAATTTTGATCAGATTGTTCTCCAGCAGCAAGCTCTCAGACTCATTATTGACGAGCACAATCTCAATGGAGGCAATCTCGGCGACCAGCTGCCGGGTCCGCTTGCGCGGGTGGGTTTGTTGAAAATAGGAGCGCAGGCGATTCCGCAGACATTTGGATTTGCCTACATAGATGATCTCGCCCACGTCGTTTTTCATCAGATAACACCCGGGACTAAGCGGATATTCATGGGGGTGAAAGGCAAACGGCATACACAGTCTCTCCTCCGTCACTTCGTCTCACAGCTGATCCCTTGGAAGCTGCGGCAAGGGGCTTCCCGGCACAGGAACCCCGCACACAACCGGCCATACGCTCACATCTGCCCTGCTCGTAGAAAACGCAGGCTCAGGAATTCTCTCGCTTCGCCAGGTCCGATGGATCAGAGTCTCTCTCCTGCCGGGCGAAGCGCGCTTCGATCCTGCGGCTGACGAGCAGCGAGACGGCAACGAACAGCACAATATACAGCAGGTGCAGGGGATTTCGGATATAACGCTCAGGGTCATGCCCGATATAGGAAACAGCGAACACCATGACCGCCTTGCCCAAGGCAATCGCAAGGAGAAATGAGCGCATAGGCATCCTAGCGATCGCAGCCGCCATATTAATGACCACGAACGGGCCTACTGGAGATAAGCTAAGCAGGAATACATAGCTGAACGCATTCCTCCGGATCCAGGCCATGGCCTTGGCCACCTTCGGCTTCCGCGACCATCGCTGCACGAGACGATGCCCCGCTATCTTACGTAAGATCCAGAAGGTTGTGACGCACCCGGCAACGATGCCGAGCCATGAATAGAGGAAACCGAGCCATAGTCCATATACAGCCGCATTGACTCCGATGATGACCAGCGTCGGCAACGGAGGGATAAAAGATTTGAGGAACGGAACCACCAGACCGGGCAGCGGGCCAAGCGCCCGGTAGTGCTCCAGCGCATTTCTCAAGTTTTCTTCGGTGAGTCCGGCCATGATGTCGGAAATATTCATAAGCTTAGTACGCATCCGTTTCCAGCCCCATCTAGAAATCTACCGGGCTTGTGCTTCTAGTTTACCACGAACGCGCCCATGAGGTCAGTCGCTCGCGCGAGGATCGAGCGAAGTTGTTACCCGGCTGTGAACAAAACGGAGGGTCAACCTGTGGATAGGAAGTTCTGTGGATATGTTTATATATATCTTCAGATTTATGCACATAAAGGGATACAAGCCTGTGATCTATGTGCATAAACCTGTGGATAACGTTGGAATCCACCCGTTTGGGTTCCTCCGATGCATCGGTCTGCTCAACTGCTGCAACTTAATGGATCTTGCGCGCAGGCGACAACTGAGCTATACTACAACAAATCATACGTGACATTATGCCGTGGAAGAGCATCCAACTCGGAGGCGTTTTCGTCAAGGGGAGAGCGAGTCCCATCTCGTTCCCATTCCCCCTAAGCTAACCGGGTTCCGCCCGTTATCGCGGAGCAAAGTGGATTGGACCTTTACCTGGTCCGGTCAATTTGGGTGGCACCGCGAGTCCTGAGCGCTCCTCGTCCCATGTGGATAAGGGCGCTTTTTGTATTTCACAAAAAAGGAGCGAGGTTGCTATGTTAGACATTTCATGGATTCGGGCCCATGCCCGCGAAGTACAGAGGACTGCTGAGGTGAAGGGAATATCCTTGCCGGTCGGCGAGCTGCTGGAGACGGATGAGGCACGCCGCCTGCTGCTTCAGCAGGTCGAGGAGCTGCGCAGACAGCGCAATATCGCCTCCGAGGCGATCGCGGGGCGGCTGCGGGGCGGTAGGCCGGGAGAGGCCGAGGAGCTCAAGCAGGCGGTCCGAGTGTTGAACGCTCAACTGGCCGAGCTGGAGAGCAGGCTGGGGGAGAAGGAACGGCGGGTCCGCGAGCTGATGCTGCTGGTGCCGAATCCCGTCTCGCCTGAAACCCCTATCGGGCAGTCCGATGCCGATAATCAGGAGCTCCGAAGGGTCGGCGAGCCGGCTTGCGTAGACTTCGCCCTCCGCGATCACGTAGCACTAGGCAGCTTGCATCAGATTCTGGATATCCCCCGCGGGGTCAAGGTCGCCGGAAGCCGGCATTACTACCTGCAAGGGGCAGGGGCCCTGCTTCACCGGGCCGTCCAGCAGCTGGCGCTCGATCTGCTGATCGCCCGCGGCTATACGCCGCTGGAAGTGCCGCTGATGGTCCGCACGGAATCGTTCGTGGATACCGGATACTTCCCGGCAGGGCGCGACCAGGCCTTCCGGATCGATGAAGAGGAGCAGTGGCTGGCGGGAACGTCAGAGGTTCCCCTGGTTGCCTACTACAGCGGAGATATCGTCGATGTCTCGGAGCCCGTCAGGCTGGCTGCCGCCTCCACCTGCTTCCGCAGTGAGGTAGGCTCGGCTGGCAAGGACGTACACGGCCTGTACAGAGTCCATCAATTCGCCAAGGTGGAGCAGGTGATTCTCTGCGAAGCCGATCCCGGGCTATCCGAGCGGATGCTGCAGGAAATTACACGCAACGCGGAGGATCTGCTGCAGTTGCTGGAGCTTCCGTACCGCGTAATGGCGGTATGCAGCGGAGATATGTCGGCGAGAACGCATAAGCAATACGACATCGAGACCTGGATGCCGAGCAGGCAAGCTTATGGAGAAACCCATTCCGCCTCCGCCCTGCTGGACTTTCAGGCGCGCCGCGCTCAGATCCGGTACCGGGACGGAGACGGCCGTCTTCGCTATTGCTACACGCTGAACAATACAGCCGTGGCTACGCCCAGAATCCTCATCCCGCTGCTGGAGAATCACCAGCAGGCAGACGGCTCCATTCGCATCCCTGAGGCGCTGAGGCCCTATATGGGGGGCAAGGAGCTGCTGACAGCGCCGTCTCCGGATTAGGGGGCCGCGTACACCGCAGAAGCGATCACGTTACTAGAGGCTGTGCGATTCCCAAGTTAGGTGGCGCTCCCGCCCCTAAGCCGGACACTCCCCTCAGACGCAGGCTATCGCAGTCGTACGGAGATCACGGCCGATCTTCGCGCATCACCAAACAAGAGGTTCCCCGGTCACTCCGGCGGAACCTCTTGTGAGTTTGTCTGTTAAGCGAATTTATTCGGATACCATGCATGTACCCGGTACGTCCAGGTGTTTACAGGACGGCTAGCCTCCGCGCTCTCCAGATTGCCTTTCCGTTCCGCTAAGTCCCACCATACCGGCCATGCTCACCCGCAACAAACCAATTATAGAACCAGCGCGAGGCCATCAGGGAGATCAGCACCGATATAAACGTCCAGTACCAGGCCCATCCGTTATAGGCGATCAGATCCGTGTATTTCTCGATGAAATATTCAGGAACCGTTACGCCCGACGCAAAGGCCGCGTAATAGCCGAATTTGAGCAGAGGGTCCTTGGTCCGGGGGTAATACATATTGACATAACAGGCGATAGCGGGGAATACGAGAAATTCAAACGCGAAGCTCGTGCGGGTCGCAATCCGAAACTCCCTCACCGGATATTCCAGCAGCCCGACCTCCACTACAAGCAGGCCTAGGATCCAGCTCAGACACTGCTGGAACAGGAATACGGCTTGGACCGTGCGCGGCTCTTGGCGGTGGACGACCCACAAGGCCACCAGCGTAACCACATAGACTCCCGCCAGTAGCCACCGTTCGACGGTCATGGATGTTCACCTGCCGACAGAATCATCCGCCCTCGGAAAAACCAGCGATAGTACCGGTACACGACATAGAATAGCAGGAAAGCCATCGTGAAATGAAAATACCATCTCATATGCAGGGGATGAATCAGCTCGGTATAGGTGGAGACCAGCACGATAAATAGCGTGTATATCCCGGCAAATACCAAGGAATGCACAAATTTTCTCACCCAGGAGCCTTGCTCAGGGTAGTAAAGGCAATAAAAAACGCAAATCGTTGGATATAATCCATAGTTAAAAGAGAAGTTCGTGGAACCGGCTTTGACAAATTCTCGCACCGGATTCTCGTTCCATCCAATTTCTACAAGAATTAGGCTGATGCTCCAGGTGAATACCTGATCCGCGAACAAAATAAGGGCCGCCTCCCGCCGCTTGTTCTTGGGTACTAGCCACTTCAGCGAACAGACGATCACGATCCATACGACACCGATAACCATTCGCTCTATAGTCATGACTAACCGTTCTCCCTATCCAGTATAACCAAAGTATCCCCAAGGCCTGGCAGGAATACTCACACCTGCAGCCGCTTCGCTGTATATGCGCATAATCCCTCCTGCTCTATCGCAAGCTACAGGCAGGAGGTGTTAGGCTTGAATCCACAACAGGAGAACGATAGCTTTAGAGCGGAGAGCTCGATCGAGCTGGGCAACGGAACCGGGATGGATTATACGAAGGATTTTATTTATGGGAGCGACCAAAGCCAGTATGCCGAGCCGGAGGAGGCTGGGGAAGAAATCGAAGGGTAAGCGATTCAGGTTGACTCTCGGCAGCGACGGGTGAATAATAAAGAGAAAGCCGTATTTGCGAGGGAGAAGATGCGTATGTCGCTGGTGTCGGAGCTCATGGAGCATAACCGAAAATTTGTGGAGCAACGAGAATACGAATCTTACTTGACGGATAAGTACCCGGACAAGAAAATTGCGATCCTGACCTGCATGGATACGCGTCTGGTTGAGCTACTTCCCAAAGCACTGAATCTCCGCAACGGAGATGCCAAAATTATCAAAAATGCCGGTGCCATTCTTACCCAGCCTTTCGGCAGTGCGATGCGCAGTATTCTGGTCGCTATCTACGAGATGGGCGCGAGAGAGGTACTCGTCATCGGTCATTACGGCTGCGGGATGACTAAGCTCGATGCAGGCGCCATGGTAGCGAAATTCCGGGATCACGGGATTTCCGATCAGGTGCTGTCCACGCTGGAGCATTCGGGGATTCGCATGGAGCGGTTCCTGAGAGGCTTTGAAAGCCCGGAGGAGGGCGTGCTGCACAGCGTGAAGATTATCCGCAATCACCCGCTGATGCCGGCTGCCATTCCTGTTCATGGCTTCCTGATGCATCCTGACACCGGCGGGCTGGAGATTATTGTCGAGGATTACCGGGAATCCGCTGCGTTGTAACCCCATACGTTCAGGAGTATGCAAAGAAGCCTGTCCGCTACACATGCGGGCAGGCCTTTTTTACATGGCTGGCTGCTCACGCAGGCAGCCGCGGACACTCAGAACAAGGCTTCAGACTGGCTTGCCTGCTTCATCCTCTTCCTTGAGCTGAGCCTCTACTTCGATAACGTCGGGACTCGTCGCCGCCGCCTCCCCGAAGAAGTCCTGTAGCTTGCCGACCGCCTTCTGCTTCACACCGCTATCGATGCTCTTCGACACAGCGCCCAGCGCAAGCATCAGTGCTCCCAGGTCATCGACGTATCCGACGGTTGGCAGCAGGTCCGGTACGATGTCCAGCGGCAGGATCAGATAGCCGAGCGCACCGTAAATCTGGACCTTGGCTCTCAAGGGCGTATTCGGGCTTTCCAGCGCATAGAACAGCAGCAGGCCGACATAGACGACCTTCATGCCCGCCTCACGGGCATACTTCGCCAGCTTGGACCAGAAGCCGTCCACCGAGAAATGCTTCTGATACTTGGATGCATCCATCCCGCTCACGCCCTTCAGAATGATTTATTTATTCGGGTCCATCAGATCGAGAAAAGCCTGCGGCAGAGCAAATTGCTGATTGCTGATGACAATCCGGTTATCCCGGCTCTCAGCCGCCTCGGATTGCTCTTCCTTGATACCCTCGACTTCCTTATGCAGGCGTTCCATCTGACGATCCAAAGCGGAAGCCGCATTGGCAGCCCCCTTCAGCTCTTCGAGCAGACGGGCCGGTACGGTCTGGTTATCCTGCTTGTACTTATAATAAATCTTGTGCTCGAGACTCGCCCAGAAGTCCATGGCGATGGTACGGATCTGCACCTCGATGCATACGCGCTCCTGCCCGTCGGACATATTCACCGGCACCTCGATCAGCAGATGCAGGCTTTGATAGCCATTCGGCTTCGGATGGCGGATATAATCCTTTTCTTCGAGCACCGTGAGGTCCACCTGATTCTTAAGCATATCACTGATCACGTAAATATCCGCCAGGAACGAGCAGGTGATGCGCAAGCCGGCAATATCCTTGATGTGATCGCGGATCCCCGGGAAGGAGATGTCCCCTCCCTTGCGATACAGCTTGTTCAGGATGCTCTCCGGGGATTTCAGCCGCGACTTGGTATGCTCGATCGGGTTGTATTCATGCAGGAATTGGAATTCCTCCACCAGCACGCCGATCCGTGTTTCCATCACATCGAGAGCGAATTTATACATCATCATAAACCGCGTAATTTCGTTTCTAAATCGTTTCAACTCGTTCATCGAAAGCTGATTCATTTCGTTTAGTTCCTTCCCTATTCCCATTTGCTTGGAGGGTTTGGAGCGCCCGCCTCTTTAGTTTAAAGCACGCCTGCCATGGGATGCAAATCTCCCCAGACGGCCGCCCTGGCAGCAGAGCATCAGCTCTTGTTCGTATCGACATCAATGATATCGAGCAGGAAGACAAAGATCGGAATCCCGAGGATCAGCCCCCAGATGCCGAGGTAATGCTCGGAGAACAGCAGCACGATAAATGTATAGAACATCGGGAGATTCATTTTGGAGGACATCAGCTTCGGATTCAGCAGATAGCCTTCGAGGAAGTGCAGCACGGCAATCATCGCCACGACGTAGATCACTAGCATATACCCGCCGATATTGTAGGCGATAATGCAGAGCGGGGCCAGGGAGATCACGAAGCCGGCTACCGGAATCAGACTGAGCAGGAAAATCATGATCGCCAGAGCGAAGAGGTAAGGGAACCCGAGAATCCACAGACCGATGATGGTAAACACGGTATTGAACAAAGCGATCAGAACCTGCGCCTCGATGACCTTGCCGAAGGATAGAATGAATTTTTTGCCGAAATATTCGAGCTCATGGTAGAACCACGACAGCTTGCTGTCCCTGAGCCTGGAGGTAAAGGCCACGATGCGGGTTTTCTCGAGAATAAATACAAAGCTTAGAATGATCGCCAGCACGAAGGTTGTCCCCCAATTGCTGACCCTCAGGATATATTCGAAGCCCTGCTTCATATAGGATTGCAGGTTGAGGTCCTTCACATTCTTGTAGATATACCGGGAGAATTCGTCCTGGGGGGCGGGCATGTTCGTTAAGCCGATCAGAATATCCGCCAGCTGTTTGACTTGACCGATGACCTTAGGGAGATAGTTCACAAGCGCCAGCACGAAGCCGGTAATGAGGGCCGCATAGAGCAGCACAATAATAATCTTGCTGTTGATCGTCACATACTTGCTGATCCTGCTCGTGATGGCCCGTTGAAGACTGTTCATGATATAGGCAATCAGGAACGTAAGCAGCACCAGGTTCATCATATCCCGGATACTGAATAACAGCAGGCAGATTAACAGCAGAATCAGGAACCGCCGTACCGTCATATTCTCAAAAAATTGTTTCAGGTTTTCCATCCCATCATCTCCACTCAGGCAGTCCGCTAAATTTGTCCTATAGCTTAGTCTACCGCAAGCAAATTACTTATAGCAACTCACATTGAAAAAGCTTTTTCAACCAAGTTCCAGGAGACCTTCATGGAAAGCCCTGCGGGAGCGATCCAAGCAAAAAAGCCGGTCCGCCGCTTAGCGGAATCCGGCTTTCTCAGACGTGTAATCGGCCCCTTCTGCCTCCTCGGCCTGCTTCCGGCCCACCAGACTGCGCAGTCGGACATTCAACGGCTTCTCAACCAGCCTGTAGAACGATAGCCCCAGCAGAACAGCGGCTACTAAGGACAGGCCGATCGCAGCAGGACGGCCGATCTGCTCCGGAACGCCCGTGCCCCGGAACAGCTTATCGACAATCGACAGGAACGGAAGACTCGTCAGCAGGATCGAATATGAAGCATCACCCAGCGCGACCAAGGGCTTCATGTAACGCGATCCCGTCGCCTGCAAGCGTGTTATTCCTGCCAGAAGAACCGACGAGGCTGCCATATAGAGCAGATCCGTATAGGGCAAGCCGGGGGTTCTCAGGAACAGCAACCACAGCAGCGGGTAGGCCGCAACCCCGATCAGCAGCCACCATCCGCTCCAGCCGCGGATCAGCTTCCTCTGTACAGCGTAACCTACCAGCATGCCGCAGAAAAATTCCAGATGAACCGGATTGAAGAGAAATTGGAGCAGCACCTGCTCCTTAACGTGAATCAGGCCGAAAGCATTCAGCAGGATAACCGTAAACCAAGAGGAAAACAGCGCCGCTGCCGATTTCTCCTTCAGCACGAAGAATAGTGAAAATACCAGATAGAAGAACACGACATAGCTCAGCGACCAGGCTACGCCCATGACCGGAGGAACCCCCTGCGGCCACAGCAGCATCGACTTCAGGATCACACCCGGCTGCCGCTCGTGACCGAGTCCGAAGGACGGGAACAGGAAGTAAACCGGCGTCAGCACAAACATCAGGAGCCAGTAAAGCGGATAAATCCGGATAAAGCGCTTGAGGAGAAACCTCCCCGCCTCTTCATGCCGGGTAAATCTCCCATGGTAGATCGTATACATCAGATAGCCGGTCAGCACAAAAAAGAAGGTGTAGGCGCCTGACTTGCCCAGCCCGCTCACACCCAGGAAGTTGTATTGATAGTAACGCTCCCCCATTTGTGAGGTATGAAATAAAGCCACCAGCAGAACGGCCACGCCCCGGGCCGACTGAATGGGGGCTAACTGATTAGTCGATTTCATGTTGGCTCCAGCCCATTCCTTGACTTGATGATTTCTTGACTTTTCCATCCTCTCATAGGAAGCTGACCGTAGGCTGAATAACGTATGAAAATAACCTTAAAATAACCTTAAAATAAGATTGGAAAACAAAAAGCATCGGCTATGTTTCGGCCGACGCTTATATAACAGATCAGTGCCCTTGCCATCCTTGTCATTCCTTTAGCTTATGCCCGTTCATCGAAAAGCGCTGAACGGAATTTCGAACTGCGGGATTCCTTCTGAATACGGCGTATACTCATATTGGCTGAAATAAATCACCAGAGCTCCGTGCTTCAGGAAATAATCCCGGTTGGACTCGATGGTCTCGAACGGCTGCAGCAGCGGAAGATTCCGTTCCCGGATCTGGCTCTGGATGGCCTTGTCGATAATCGATACGTACTTGCTGTTCCCTTCAGCAGCCTCCTGCAAGCTCAGCAGACGGCCTGTCGACAGATCGAACGTGTAAGGGTCACGCACCGTCATCCCATGCGCTCCCCCCGTGTAGCTGTAATAGTCGAAATACAGACTAAGCCTTCCCTGCTCGTTGTAAGTCACGGTATAACGGCCTTCGAGGGTGACCGGAGGGATGCTGTTCTTCGGATTAGCTGCCGCTGCCCCCTTGTTGTCCTCTGCCGCTGTGGCCAGCATCAGACGCCCTGCCGCTGCCTGTGAATCGGCCTCTTGCTTCAGGAACGCATTGATCTTATCTTGAACTCCCTGATCTCCCAGCCGCGTAATCTGCGGATAGTAGATGACCAGGGACTGCTTCTCCTTCTCCTCCGAGATCTTCCGAGTCTCCACGGACAAGATATTCTCCGGGATCGTCTCGATATGCACGGAGCGGGTCCCCGCATCGTAAGAGATGCCGTAGCCCATGCGTTCCAGCAGAAACCGGAGCGGGAGGTAGGTAGAACCATCCTGCACAATCGCCGGCAGTCCATAGACCGGCTGGCTATTAAGCGTATACTTATCTAGAGCGTCCAGGCTGAACGTCAGCGTGCGGCCTCTGCCGCTCACGGTCACCAGACGCTTTCCCGGATCCCAGCCTGTATCCAGACCAAGCCGCTCGTTCAATGCCCGCAGTCCGATATACGTATCTCCCTGCACAAGCACGGCCGGGACAGCCGTCCCTTCTCCGTCGATGACCACCGTCATGGGGGCAATAGGCAGCGCAGCCGATTCGGCTGCATACGCCTGAGTTGAGGCGAGCCCAGCTGCTCCGGGAGCAGCTATGACAGTGATGGCAGCGGCCAGCGCCAGCATGCCTTTTCCCATACGCCGAACGGAACGTGACGGCATCCCCCCGCCGTATTCTCTTTCCTGTGTCTTTGCCTTGAAGCCCATGTCCTATTCCTCCCCGGTTCGGATGCAGCACGCCTGACGACGCGCCTTAGAACTTATCTCTACTAAACTAGACGAACCGTAAGCCAGACGAGTTACTTGAAAATTTATCCTTATCGTCCTTTTCATTCCCTGGCTAAAGTATAGCGTGAAACCCTACCTCCGGGTAGTGTGCTGTAACAAATATCACAGACAGCCGCTTCCTTTTATCGGACGATAGAGGTAGAAAAAGCATGGAGTCTTGGAAAGGAGCGTGGGTATCATCCGAGAGCATATCATCCACTTCAAAGTCATCCGCGGCCAGGAAACCAAGCTGCTGCGCGGCCTGATCTATCTGGAGGATGGGCAGCAGCCTACACTCCAAGATTTCGAGCGCTGCCTGCGGGAATGCGGCCATCAGGTACAGCTCGAGGACCCGGAGCAGTGCGTCTTCCGGGCTTACGATGAATCAGGCGTGGAATACCTCATCGACGTGCTGGAAAATTACCAGAAGCCCAGCAGAGATCCTCATGCTGAGAGCTTGGCCAAAAGCTTCATCAAGCCAGATCCGTTGCTATGATCCTTGTAGACGCACGAAGCCGGGCCCCTTCCGCATGACAGCGAGAGGGGCCCGGCTTCGTAGGTTATGGCTAGACCCTGACCGGATCGAAGGTTACAGGTAATTCCTTGTAGCCGAAGACGAACGACCCGGGCGTCCGTGTCAGTTCTGCACCCGCGTCCAGGTGTAGATGCCTGCACCGCTGCAGCAGCGCTTTGACCGCAATTCTCGCCTCCAGGCGAGCCAGTGGAGCCCCGAGGCAGAAATGAATTCCCTGGCCGAAGGCCAGATGAGGATTCGGCTTCCGGTCCGGGATGAACTGGCTCGCGCCAGCAAACTTCGCCTCATCCCGGTTGGCCGAGCCCATCCAGACGACCACCTCCTGATCGGCTTGGATCAGCTTGCCGTTCAGCGTGATGTCCTCCACTGCCCGGCGGCTGAGGCTCTGGATCGGAGATCGGTAGCGCAGCGACTCTTCCAGCGCGGACGGCAGCAGGTCAGGTTCGGCATAGAGCCTCTCCAGCGCATCTTGATTCTCCAGAAAAGTCAGCAGCGCATTGCCGATCAGATTGGTCGTCGTTTCATTACCGGCTACCAGCAGCAGCAGACAGAAGCTGAGTAGCGACGGCATGTCCAGGTGCTCATTATCGATCTTGGCCCGCAGCAGCTCAGAGACAAGATCGTCCCCCGGAGCTTTTCTCCGCCACTCGATCACCTCAGTGAAATAGCGGTACAGCTCTTCGGCCGCTTGCTGCTTCACCTCGGTCAGCTGCTGAACGGTTTGCCCCGAGGTCGGATCCACAGAAGCTACCAACCGATCGGACCAGTCCTTGAACAGCTCGCGGTCTTCAGGCCGGACCCCCAGCATCTCTGCAATGACGATGACGGGCAGCGGGTAGGAGAAGTCTTGAATGATGTCCATGTGTCCTGTCCCCGCCACCTTGTCCAGCAGCTCCCCGGCTATGGCCCCGATCCGGTCCGCCTGCATGTCGATAGACTTCTGCGTGAAAGCCTGATTCACGAGACTGCGGTACAGCTTATGCCTCGGCGGGTCCATTCCGATCAGGCTGGATACTGGACCTTCCGTCGAGGTCCGTGAGGAAAAATGCTTGTAATCGCTGAGTACTTGGTGCACCAGCTCATAGCTGAAGACATCCCAAGCCTCCCGCTCCTCGTCGTAATGAATACCTCCGCTATTCCTCATCGTCTCATACCATGCATAGGGTGACTCCGCTCCGGCCAATCCCCGCGGTGTAATAAATGCACGTTGAGTTCTCCTTGCCGTCGATTTATTCATGACAGGCTTCTCTCCTTTGGCTCGATTAAACAGATAGACATGCTCTTATTACCCATCCGATTCCCCGTCTAAGCCTGCAAGTCTCCTTTACTCCGCCTGTCCTATCATACACAGCCGGACACCGTGCTATCCTTCGTCCAGGCTGCTGCCCAATCGGGTTGCGAACGATCCGGCCTTCATGTTATGATGGACCTACTTTTAGGAAACGGAGGGGTTAGCTGTGGTAGATTTTATCCGGGTTCGTTCTTTGCGCGGCTAATTGAATAGCGCCAAGATCTCTGTCTGTGTACAGAGGACTCAGGATAGATCTGTCCATTTAAAGGTAACCCTAATTCAACTCTACGCGAAGAGGCGGCCCGTTTTACCTGCTTCGCTACCTTTAGACTGGCAATGGGACGTACATCAGGTGGCATGTCAGATGGATTCAACCGGTAGAACGGAGCATGGTTTTCCGTCTATAGCCGGCTGGAGCCATTAGCTGTGCTTCCATTGATGTGACGACCATGATCAGCCCGCAGGCACCCGTCTACCCATCCGGGCTTTTGCGGGACTTTCACTGAGATCCTCTTCATGTGCTGAACACACAGGCAGACTGCCTGTGTGTTTTTTGTTTGTTTTTGGTTCAACCCCACACGAGAGGATGATTTTCTATATGGAACAATCGCAAGCGAACGCTATTATTGTCGGCATACAGCTTCAGCATCAGACCGACTTCGCCTACTCCATGGAGGAGCTGCGCAATCTGGCGGCCGCCTGCCAGGTGGAGGTCGTCGGCGAGCTGAGCCAGAAGCTGGACCGCATCAACCCGTCCCATTATATCGGCAGCGGAAAGATCGAGGAGCTGAAGGCTCTGCTGGAGGAGAGCGGCGCCTCCAGCGTCATCTGCAATGACGAGCTGTCCCCTTCCCAGATCCGCAATCTGGAGGGTGCCCTGGACTGTAAGGTCATCGACCGCACGATTCTGATTCTGGATATTTTCGCGGAACGCGCGCAAACCAGAGAAGCCCAATTGCAGGTCGAAGTCGCCCAACTGCAATATATGCTGCCGCGTCTGGTCGGACTGCGGGCCTCGCTGGGCAGGCAGGGCGGCGGCGGGGGGGCCGGCTTCAAAAACAAAGGCTCCGGGGAGACCAAGCTGGAGCTGGACCGCCGGAAGATTGAAGAGCGCATATCGGCGCTGCAGGACGAACTCGAGAAGCTCGTCGCCCGCCGCCAGACGCAGCGGAAGCAGCGGCACAAGAACGAGGTTCCTGTCATCTGTCTGGTCGGCTATACGAATGCAGGCAAATCAAGCCTGATGAATGCCGTGATCGATACGTATCATCCCGGTTCGGGCAAGCAAGTGCTGGCCAAGGATATGCTGTTCGCCACACTGGAGACATCCGTACGCAGCATCGAGCTGCCAGACCACAAATCCTTCCTCCTGACGGACACCGTCGGCTTCGTCAGCCAGCTGCCCCATCATCTGGTTAAGGCGTTCCGTTCCACGCTGGAGGAGGTGTCCGAGGCCGACCTGCTGATTCATGTGGTGGATGCCTCCAATCCGGAGCACGAGCAGCAGATTGCCGTCACCGAAGACACGCTCCGCCAGCTCGGAGCCGACCATATTCCGATGATCTACGCGTACAACAAGGCAGATCTGACAGATCATGAGTTTCCACAGGTAGTGGATGAGCGCCTCTACTTGTCGGCCCGACTAGGTCGTGGGATCAAGGAGCTTACCGTCATGATCGGGGACCGCATCTTCGAGGACTATGTGCAATGCGAGGTTATCATCCCCTACGACCAAGGCAGGCTGGTTGCGTACTTCAATGAGCATGCACATGTGCGGGCCACAAGCTACGAGGAGAACGGCACGAGGCTGGAGCTGGAATGCCGGACCGCCGACTTGGAGCGGTATAAGGAGAATTTGATCCGGTTATAACAGGCAGAGCCCTGCATTTCTGGGGAATGCCAAGAGACCTGGTCCGCTGAATCGGATCAGGTCTCTTTTCTCTTTCGCGTCAAGCTTAGTTCTGGGGATAGGCCATCGCCGATCCGCAATATTCGCAAGCCGACACTTCGCTAGGCTGGAGCACGGTTCTAGAGCCGCAGCCAGGGCATTCTACCGTCTTGGGAGCGGGAGGAGGGGCAGGCTTCTCGGCCTTGAATGCTTGATCCGGGGAACTTACTTGCCAGCCCCCCAGGCTTCCTGTGGAGCCAATCACATGGACTTCCACCTTAGACGAAAACTCAGCTGCGGCTCCGCTCATCTGCCTAGGCGACCATGCAGCATTCTCGAATACAAGCGTCCGGGAGTGGGGATCGATAAAGCAATCCTTGAACAGCCCGAGGTTGATCATCCTGAGGAGATCATTGGTGACGACGGCCGGACGCTGCAAAGTCATCTCAGCCAAACTGTCAATAGAAGTGATTTTCTCCACATGGACGAGATTCCGATAGCGAACGTAGGAGTCGCTCAGTCGCTTCAGTTGATTGCCCGCTCTGATTCTTAAGGCTATACCAGGTACAAGCAGCAAGAGAATACAGGCCAGATAAACCGAAAATAACGGCTTATTATCCCCTGCAAGCTGGATGAAATAGGAGAATGAGAAGATAACAAAAAGGACGAGAAGCAGCTTGCCTATGTATTTGGAGTCTATATATTTATGAAACCTGAGGTTTCGGTGGCTTACTAACCGAATAAGAATCATGAGAATCGCCAAGGGGAAAAAGAGCAGCATAAAAATACTTATCATGCCATTCTTGATCACAGGTGTATCGTTCTGGTACAAAAGAATATCCTCCCCTGGTTTGAGTGATGATGACGTCAAGCCCCGTAAGCCATCTCAGATCCGCAGTACTCGCAGGTGCGAGTCTCGCCGGGCTTCAGAACCACCTGAGATCCGCATCCTTTGCACTCCGCTTGTCGAGGCTGCTGCGGAGGCTTGGGTGCGCGAGCAGACCGAACTACCTCGCTCTGGGCGGTCTCGAGCACAGGAGCAGCCTGAGTCTGTTCATCCACCCGTACCTCGCGGTCCAGCCGAATTTGTCCCGTTGCAAAGTCGATCCAGCATCCCGGCAGCATGGCCTTCTGCTGCATGCGCATCAAATCATTCGTGACAAGCTTGGGTTTTTCTTGGATGAGCTCTATCATATGGCTGACACGACCGATTCTTTGCTGGAAGATCATGTTCTTGTATATCCGGTAATCCTCTTCCATCTGAATCCGCAAACGCTTGGATTTCTTCAAGAAATGGACCGCAATCAAAAAAGGAGATAGGAACAGAATGATAGACAGGATGAAAATAAAGGCCATATCCTGCCCTTCTGAACCCCAGTAGCACAGAACAATTAAACCCAGCCCCACCAACAGAAACATGAATCCGAGAGACTTCCAGTCCTGAATCCGCTGGTACCTCAAGTTCCAGTGACAAAGCATCCGAATCACCATGAGCAGAAAAGCCACAGGGAAAAAAACCACAAACGTTCCCCATATGATCCAGTTCGGAATCACGGGCTTATCACTTTTATACAATCCCTACTCCTCCATTCCTTCCTGCTTGCTTGATTCAGATCAACTCGATGATTTGAGCGCCAGCAGCTCGCTGTTGCGCTTGATCAGATCGGCCATGATATCGCCGACCAGTTGCTGGGACAGCTTCAAGACCTGAGCGGTGTCCTCTTCCCGGCCGAGCTGCCGCACGCAGCGCTCTAATTCGTTAATCTGCCAGAGCAGGCTTTCTTCGAGCACCGTCATCGAGGGATGTGAGATCGGATCACTGTAGCGGACGCGCTCCGTCAATTCCTGCGCCTTCTTCTTGAGTGGGGCAGTTTCGGGCCGCCCCATGCCTTCGAGCAGTTGCTCGACGACCATCGCTCCACGAAGCATCTGCTTGATCAGGGCGGTTTGGACGGCACGGTTCTCCTCGTCGCTAGTCACTTCATGCTTATAGTAAGTCGCTGCCAGCAAGCCGATAATCCAAAGGCAGAACGTCACAAAGTGAAGAAGCGCATAGCTAAAAAAGGAGATGCCCAGCAGCAGCCAGGCTATAAAGGTATAGGCTAACACGGCTGTACCATACAAGAACGTCATAGTTAAATGCGACCATACCGCCGGATGAGCCCTTCTGCGCCGGGAATTCCCCAGCGTGCTGAACAAGGCGGCTACCTCAGCGATAACAATTGCCGTCAGCGAGACCCACCAATGGCCCGTCGGCAGCGTCCACGGCTTGTAGCTGATGAAGATGCCGAGCGTCATAATGAGAAGAACTGCAAAAATACCCAAGGATAAATTGGCATAAAAACGTTGATTGCTCATAGACTCGCCCTCCTTACGTCAGCTTATTGCCGCATTCCAGGCAGAATTTCTGTCCAGGCTGCACCGTATGCTGGCATTGCTTGCAGGTTAGGATCAGACTCGATCCGCATTCGTGGCAGAACTTCCCCTTCTCCGCTACAACTCCGCAGTTCGGACAAATGATGCCGAGCGGCGTCCTGCAGGCCTTGCACTCGGTCGCATCCTTGGCGTTGTCCGCCTGACAATTCGGGCAAGGACGGTACGCATCCCCGCAGTTCGGGCAAAACTTGGAGCCCGGAGGCATCGGCTTCCTGCACTCATCGCACATCACGCCGGTATGGCCCAGCCCCTCCGCGGGATTCCCCACGATCTGGGAGAACGTCTGGCCGACCGCGGTACCGAGTCCCTGCCCCAGTGACTGGCCGAGGCCCAGATCGAAGCCCACATCGCGAAGCGGGCTGCTCGTATTGCGGGCGGCATTCTCCAGCGTATTGAAGGTTCTCTCCTGCTGATAGGTATAGCCCATAATATCCATCTCCGCTTTCTTGGCGAGCGCTTCCCGAACCCGGTTGATCGCCGGATCGTCGGGGAAGTTGATGGAATCGATCGTAAAGTTAAACAGACGCAGTCCATATTCTTCAAATATAGATCCGACCCGCTCTTCCATATGCTTGGCAATTTCCGTCACATAGGCATGAATATCGAGCACGCTAATTTTTTTATGAATCAGATACCCCGAGATGATCTCCTTCATATTCATCAAGAGGATGCCTCGGAAATAGGTACCCAGCGCCTCCTGATCCAGTGCCGGAAGCGTACCGACCAGCTTCAGCAGAAGCTTGCGCGTATCGACAATCTGAACGCCGAATTGTCCGAACGCACGCACCGAAACGATCAACTGAAAGCGCGGCTCCTGAAGCTGAATGGGACTAGCCGTCCCCCACTTCATATCCATCCGGTTCGTTTTGTTCACAAACCATACTTCCGCCTTAAACGGCGAATCGCCCCCGTAAGGCAGGTTCATCAGCGCAGACAAAAACGGAATATTCTGCGTGGACAGCGTATGTCTGCCTGGTCCGAAGAGATCCAGCGCCTGGCCGTTCTTGAACAGAAGGGCCTCCTGCGTCTCATGCACGATCAATTCGCTCCAAGTAGCCAGTTCATCACTAGGATATTTCCAGACGAGCCTATCGGGCGGACCGTCAAACTTCAATACATTCAAAATCGCCATGAGCGTCCCTTCCTCTTCTGTCGAAATTTCCCTGAATATCTATTGACTTAACTATACTACGAAAGTCTGATTTTTGGGATTCATTTTTGTGCCACAAATGGCCAGATGATCCGGATGTCCACATCGAAGAGCATCGTCTCTCTGCGGGCGATGCTCCTTTTCACCTATACAGCTTAACTGAGGCTTTGGCCCTTACTTCGACAGCTCCATAAAACCTTCTCCGAATACGTCCCTTACATCGTGGATCGTCAGGAAGGCGTCCTTGTCAGCGGCCTTGACGATTTTCTTCAGCGTGGACACCTCCTGCTTGCTGATCACAATATAGAGGACTTCCTTGGTCTCCTTGGTATAGTAGCCCTTCCCCTGCAGGACGGTGACCCCCCGGTTCATCACCTGATTCACCTGCTCGGCTATCCGGTCCTGATGCCTCGAGATGATCGTCACCGCCTTCTTGGGATTCAGGCCTTCGATCATAAAATCCATCACTTTCGTCCCGATGTAGAGCATGACGATCGTCAGCATCAGCCGCTCCACCCCAATTATGAAATACGAAGCGAATACGACTAGCAGGTCAAAAAACAGCAGCGCGTAGCTGACATTCCAATCCAGATATTTATTGGCGATCCGGGCCAGGATCGTCGTGCCTGCGGTGCTGCCTCCGACGCGGAAGATCAGCCCGATCCCCATCCCGCCCAGGATTCCTCCGAATACAGCGTTGACCATCAGCTCGCTGGACGCGATGCTCCAATCCCTCGTCAGATGCAAAAACAACGAGTTAAACAATACCGCGACAACGGTATAAGCAATCGTCCACTTGTCCAAAAACCTGTAACCGATGATCAGCAGAAATGAGTTCAGAACCAGACTGACCAAGCCCGGTGACCATTGAAACATGTAATACAAAATAATGGAGGTACCCGTCACGCCGCCCTCTCCGAATCCGTTCGGAATCACGAAGAGGTTTACGGCCAAAGCGAACAATAACGCTCCAAGCACGAGGAAACTGATATCGTGAGTTAACTTTTTCAGCATATTTACCGTCTCCACTTCCGCACAGTCATCCTTTTTATCATAGAGCACAGCCTGGAACTCCGGCAATCCCCCTTCTCATCCCAAAAAAAGAAAAAGCACCGTCCGCGGCGGACCGTGCTCCTTCCTTCCCATATTGACCGATTACCTCTGCAAATGAAACGGCACCGTCGCGACCACAACATCCTTCTTGGTCATCAGATACGTGCGCAGCAGCAGTCCATGCTGGTTATGCAGGATATTCTCCCACCAATGCTTGGTTATAAACTGCGGGATCAGCACCGTGATATGGTCGGTATCGGCCGTCTTCCACTCGACCGTGTCGATGAACTTCATGACTGGCCGGATGATACTCCGGTAGCTCGAACGCAGCACGATCAGGCGGACACCCGGGTTCCACTCCTCCCACTTCTTCTCCATCTTCTCGATCGACTCATCGTCGAAGCCCACATAGACGGCGACTACATTATCCGTCAACGACTTGGCGTAGCCGATCGACTGCAAGACCACCTTGGTGACGCCCGCCACCGGGACAACGATGGTACTGCCCTTGATCACCGGCTTATCCTGGGACGGATCAATACGCAGCTCATCCGCGGTATTGCGGTAATGATGCTGCACCCGGTAGAAGGCCCCGATCACCAGCGGCAGGAAAATAAACACCATCCAGACCTGCGAGAACTTGGTCACGATGAAAATCAAGGTAATCCCGAGCGTCGTCAGCATGCCGATCGTATTGACCACGAAGCGGGATACCCAGCCGCGCGGGCGCAGCTTGATCCAGCGGATCATCATCCCCAGTTGGGACAGCGTGAACGGGATGAATACACCTACCGCATATAGCGGGATCAGGTTTTCCGTCTCCCCGTGAAAGGCCACAACGAGCAGCGCCGAGAAAATACCAAGGAAAATGATACCGTTGGAAAAGCCAAGCCGATCCCCTCGGGCCATGAACGCATGCGGCATATATTTATCCTTAGCCAGCATGAACGCGAGCAGCGGAAAGGCGGAATACGCCGTATTGGCGGCCAGGAACAGAATCAGGGCCGTTACCCCCTGGATGATGAAATATAGCCATCCTCGCCCGAACGTAGCGGCCGCGATCTGGGACACAACCGTGTTCTCCGGGTCCGGCTTGATGCCGTACCAGTAAGCCAGCAGGCTGATCCCGATAAACATGACCCCGAGGATCGTTCCCATCATCACCAGCGTGGATGCAGCATTGCGCTCCGCCGGCTGCTTGAAGTTCGGGATCGCATTAGACACCGCCTCCACCCCCGTCAGCGCAGAGCAGCCGGAGCTGAATGCCTTCAGCAGCAGAAACAGGCTGATGTGCGACACCGTTGAGCCGAGCTCCGGCACCGCCGCATGAATGCCCCCGGTCAGGTACTTGATGACCCCGGAGGCGATCAGGACGAAGACTGCAATGACGAACAAATAGATTGGAACTGCCAGAACGGAGGCCGATTCCGTCACCCCGCGCAAATTCATCACCGTCAGGAAGACGATCATCACAAGCGCAATCATCACACGGTGATCATGCAGAGACGGGAAAGCCGACGTGATCGCATCCGTCCCTGCGGACGAGCTGACCGCAACCGTCAGTACATAATCGACCAGCAGCGAGCCTCCGGCCAGCAGCCCGGACGGCACGCCCAGATTGTCCTTGGCTACCACATACGCCCCTCCCCCGGCGGGATAGGCGAAGATGGTCTGGCGATAGGACAAAACCAGGATTAGCAGCAGGCCGAGCACCGCCGCCGAGATCGGGATGGAGTACCAGACGGCTGCGAAGCCTGCGGCCATCAGGACGATCAGAATTTGCTCCGTTCCATAAGCCACGGAGGAGAGGGCGTCCGAGGATAACACGGCCAGCGCCTTGAGCTTACTCAGCTTCTCTCCTTCTATTTCGGTGCTTTTCATCGGCCGTCCGATCAGAAGCCGTTTCCATCTGCTCATAATCATAGCGTTATGTCCTTTCTTTGAACCCATGCAAAATGTTAAGCTCCATCTTGATGTCAGGTTGCCTCACTTGCTAACTTACCCATATTCTAACGCAACGCATCGCGAATACAATGGCCTTGTGCCGATTTGACTTTTTCTTTAGAATTGCCCGAATGGACGGGCTCCATCCCGGTTATGGACGGGAGATATCCGCCCCTGAACGCTCCATAGCAAAAACACGCCCTCCATATCTCATGAGGGCGTGTCCAGGGAATCTTAATTTTAGTTGCCAGCACCGACGGTTTTGACCAGGATGTCAAGCTGCTTTTCCAGATTCAATCCATCCGTCATCCAGAATTCCTTGTAATTCAGCAGATAAACATGCTTCTTGCCAACAGCCGGGATGTTTTTCCATACCGGGCCTTCCATCAGCTCCTTGGCACGCTCCTTGCCTCCAGCAGGCTCATACACGGTTATAAACATGTGATCGGCCGCATACTGCGGCAGTACCTCCAGGGAGATATCCTTGGCCTGGCCCGTATCCACGATGTCGGCTTTGATCTTGTCCTGCGGCTTCAACCCGAACATCTGCAGGAGATTGTAGTTGGCATCCCGTCCTGTCGGCCATACCCATATGTTTTTGGCCCAGATGGAGTAGCTCCCGACCGTTTCCTGCGGTCCGATCACCTTGGCAATCTTCTCCTTCGCTTCAGCGGCCTTCTGCTTGTAGCGGGCGATGAAGGCGTCGGCTTCAGCCTCCTTGCCGATCAGGCTGCCGATCTTCTTCAATTCCTCCAGCGGATCACCGCCGCTGAAGCCGGACGACACGATGGACACCGTTGGTGCGATTTTCGACAGATTCTCGATATTCTCTGCCGGCAGGTAGCTCGGCACGATGATCAGATCGGGCGTCAGCTCCAGCACCTTCTCCATCGACACGTCGCCGACGTTGACGACGCCCTGGAGCTCTTTCTCCAGCAGCACCGAATTCTCGAGGGCGAGAGAGCCGGCTCCGACCGGCTTGACGCCAAGCGCCAGCAGGTCTCCCAGGAAGGTGATGGCTACGATCCGCTTGGGCTGTGCAGGAACTTCGATCTCACCGTTCTCTCCCTTGAACTTCTTCGTGGTTGGCTGCTGTGCGGTCTGTTCTGCAGGCTTGGGATTCGCTGCCTCCTTGCCAGCAGGCTCAGCCGGAGCACTGCTGCAGGCTGCCAGCAACAGCGTAAAGATCACGATAAGCAAGCCGGGCTTGCATACATAAGTAAAGCGGGACATAAACACCCTCCTGATGATAATGATTATCATTTTCTACGATTTTCTCATTCTATCAGGATATTAAGATTTGTCTATGTCAGAAAGTCATTCCTTTCATGCACGAAAACACCAAGGTTCTCCGTCATTCAGTACACCAGACGGTCGAGAAACATCCGCTTCTGCAAGGGGAGCTGCCGGATCAAGGACAAGACATCGCTCGGATAATATAGCAGCTTGTCGATGCGGTAGATTCGTCCATGCCGGTAGGCGGGCAGCGTCTCCCAGATGGGATGCGCTAGCAGCTTCTCCGCTTCCCGGTCACCGTCCTGCACGGTAACGACCATATGGTCGGCAGCATACTCCGGTAGCCGCTCGATCGGAATCTGCCGGACCGTTCCTCTTCCCAGAACGTCGCTTCGGATGGATGCCGGAGGGCTGAGGCCCAGCGACTTGTACAGGTTATAGCCGCCCCGGCCGTGGAACTCATTGAGCAGCCAAACTCCGTTTCTGCTGACCTCATACAAGCCGACCGTCTCGTCCGGACCGAGTACGCCAATTAGCTCTGCGCGCGCTTGCCCCGCCTCCTCCTCGTACCGTGCTGTGAAAGCCCTGGCCTCCTCCTCGCGTCCCAGAATCTCCGCCAGCTGCCTGAAGCGGTCGAACGGGTCGCCGTAAGGCAACAGCAAGATCGGAGCAACCCGCTGAAGCTGCCGGACCAGCTGCGGAGCGAGCCAGCTCGGGATAATAATCAGCTCCGGTGCGAGCTCCAGCAGCGGCTTCGCCGACTGCCTGCCCACATCGGGGACACCGGCCAGCTCTTCTTTCAATAAATAGTAGCTGTCCAGACCGAACGGATAGGAGGCCCTGACCGGACGGATGCCGAGCGCCAGCAGACTGCCTACCCAGTCATAGACGACAATGCGCTTGGGCTCGCGGGCATAGGCAGACGGCGACAGACCCGTCACCTGCTTGAACTTGCGGCTCAGATACAGGCCGTTCGAATACCCGACATCGCGCGCGATCTCGTCCAGCGTGTGCGATGAGAGCAGGAGCTGCTCCTTGGCCTTTTTGATCCGGATATCGGCCAAATATTCCGCAAAGCCGAGCCCGGTCTCCTTGCGGAATAGCACGGAGAATACCCGTGGATGGAAGCCTGCCATGGCTGCCATCGCCTCCCGTGTGATATCCTCCCGGTACGACTGCTCCATATGCTCGATGACCGCCTGAATCCATGGGTCCGGCTGACCCGGCATAGAGCCCCGGCTGCTCTGAAGCAGCTGCAGCAGCTCGTACAGCAGCTTATGCCGGAGCATAGCGTCCTTCTCTGGAGCATGCCCGCGAAGCTTCACCAGTTCCTGCGCCAGCATCAGAATCCGATAGGGAGATTCCTGAGGAAGCAGCCCGTCCGCGTACCACGGCTCCCTCGTCTCCCGGTATACGACCCGCTCATCCTCCATCTCCCCTTCCAGCAGCCGCTGGAAGCAGACGAGGTGAATAACCAGATCGTGCATCGGCAAACTGCGAAGCTCCAGCATCCGGTCCGGATTGCAGAAGATCACCGCCTCCTGATGAATGAGCCATTTTTTCCCGTCGATGAACAGCTCGCCCTTGCCCTTGGACACCGTGAGCAGCACATACGTGTCCGTCCACCATCTGAAGTCCGGATCACCGGCCAGCAGCCTCTCCTCATACGCATCCTTGTAGCGATACAGGCAGCTCATGTCTCTCACCCTGCTCCCTTGACGGCTTAACCGGTTTCTTTCCTCCATGATAGCAAAAAAAATCGAAAACCGCCTTCCGAAGCGCTTCGGGAGACGGTTAACGGCCGATCAGGGACACAGGCAGCCCAGCTTGCAGGACGGCCGGAATTTTTTCACTTCATACCACTTAGGCAACCGCCCTTCGTTCATGGCGGCTGAAACGTGTCTCCAGCTTGGCGAACAGCTTCTCGCAGCCCCAGCAGATGATCCAGTAGATGATCGATGCATCCACATACATCTCGAGGTAGCGGTAGCCGTCCCCAGCGATGATTTTGGCCTGGGCCATGACCTCCAGCACCTTGATGGCGAAGGCGAGCGACGTGCCTTTGATCAGATTGATGAAAATATTGCCGAGGTTCGGCAGCGCGACGACCAGCGCCTGGGGAGCGATGATGCGCAGCAGTCCCTGGGTCCCTGTCATGCCGACGGACAACGCCGCCTCCATTTGCCCCGCCTCGGTCGAGCTGAGCGCCGCCCGGATCACCTCCGACTGGTACGCCGCCGAATTGATCGTGAAGGCAAGCATCGCGAACAGCAGCGGAGACATCTCCTGCACCGGCAGCTGCCAGCCCCACTCGCGGTTCACAGTCTCCAGCAGCAGCGGAAACCCATAGAAGACGACATAAATCTGCACGAGCAGCGGGGTGCCCCGGATGAAAGATACATACAGCGCGCATAGCCGGTCCAGTACGGGCACCCGATACAGGCGGCATAATGCGATTAGCAGACCTATGACCGTACCGAGCAGCATCGAGAAAACCGCCACACCGATCGTTGCAGGCACACCCCTCAACACCTCGGGAAATTTCTCGATGGCGAAGGCCAGACTAAAGCTGTCCAAGATGTGATTCTCTCCCTTCCTCCGTTACCGCGCAAGTCCCGCATGGCCCCTCTTATACACCTTTTCCAGACGCCCAAAGCCCTTCTCAATGATGAGGCTAAGCATCCAATAGATCAGGGATACGAGGATATAGACCTGAAAAATATTCGCGCCATAATTGTTGCCGATGATGATCTGCACCTGCCCCATAATGTCCGTAATGCCGATGGAGAAGGCCAGTGAGGTTTCCTTGAGCAAAATGATCACCTGATTGCCCATGCTGGGAATCGCAATGCCGAAGGCCTGCGGCAGGATGATCCGCCAGAGCGACTGTCCGAAGCTCATGCCCACGCTGTACGCCGCCTCCTGCTGTCCGCTGCCAACGGCGAGATAAGCCGAGCGGATGACCTCCGAGAAGAAAGCCGCGCTGTGCAGCGAGAAGGTAATGATCGCGAAGATCAGCTTATCCCAGCCATTCACATCGATCCCGATAAGCTTGAGCAGCTGCGGGAGCCCGTAGTAGACGAGGAACAGCTGAACGATCGTCGGCGTGCACCGCATGAACGACAAGTAGAACGTAGCGATGGCATAGGGAATCCTGCGCTTCTGGATGCGGACAAATGCAATGAGCGCCCCAAGCAGCAGACCGAACACCAGCGAGGCGAGCAGCATCGTCAGCGTGACCGGCAGCCGCTCGGCTATGCGCAGGAAAAGCTTCAGCGTCGTTTCGATACCGCCCTCGCTCATCGCTGTCATTTATCCTTACGGAACTGATAGCCCTGCTGCACATACTCCAGGCTCTTGTAGACGTCGATCTTGAACCACTTCTCCGACAGCTTAGGCAGCGTGCCGTCCTTGATCAGCTCCACCGTAGTCTTATCGATCTTCTGGGCCAGCTCGGTCTGATTCTTATTAAACAGCAGGTACACCGGCTCCTTGGAAATGATCCCGCCGATCTTCACATTCAGATTCAGCTTCTTCACCGCATCCTCGAAGTGATTGACATTGATAAAGTGGGCGTCGTACCGGCCAGATTCGATCAGCTTCAGATCCTCCGCCGGCGTCGTCTTCTCCACGTCCTCGATCTTGATTTCCTTGCCTGGGTGCTTCAGGTTGTAGTCCTTCAAGATATAGCGGAAGCCGGATACCGGCGTCATCGGCACCAGCTTCTTGCCGACCAGATCGTCCAGCGTCTTGATATCATTGCGATCGGGTTTCACCGCGAGTGCCGTGATCGAGTACCCGAACTCCTGCTGAGGATACAGGTACTTCTTCTCCCGCTCCGGATTCTTGAACCAGAAGTTGGCGGCGAACGCGTACTTGCCGGAATCCGTGCCGATCAGCTGGCCTTCGTTATCAACGGCCTCGTATTCGAATTTATACTCGGGAAGCTTCTTCTCCAGCTCCTTCAGGTAATCGATAATGAAGCCCGCAGGCTGGTTTTTATCATCGAGGAAGCTGAACAAAGGTACCGGTACGGTGTTGAGCGCAGCCTTAACTACCTTGGGGGCAGGCTTCGCCACAGGGGCGGAGCCGCCGGTTGCCGGAGCTGAGGCGCCTCCCGAAGCGGGTGCCGCTTTGCCGCAGCCGGACAGAACGGTGAGCAGCAGCATGGCGAAGGCGAGAATAAGGGGAAAACGTGCGGTTTTCATATAGAGGTTCCTCCTACGAATGTGTAATTGGGATTTGGGCTTGCTCTGGCTGTTCACGCCGCCATCGGTTAACCGGGGGCTTCAGCCCCAGATGCTCACGAAGGGTGTGTCCGGTGTATTCGGTGCGATAACGTCCCCGCTGCTGCAGAACAGGCACGACATGGTCGACGAATTCCTCCAGCCCGCGCAAATAGTGGGACGGCATAATGTTGAACCCGTCGCAGGCCCCTTGGTCGAGCCACGTCTCCATCAGATCGGCCAACTGCTCCGGCGTACCGGCGAACGTATGATGGCCGCCGGCCGAGATCACATGCCGGCTCATCTGCCGGACGGTCAGACCTTCGCGCTGGCCCAGATCCTTGAGCAGCTGGAGGCGGCTTTTCTTGCTGTTATTGGCTTCCGCATCGATCTCCCAGTATGGGAACGGTCCGTCCAGCGGATAGGACGACAGGTCGATGTCCAGCGTACCCGCCAGGATGTTGACGGCCGTCTGTGGGAGCACCAGTTCATTGAAGTACGCTTCCTTCTCCTTGGCCTCCTGCTCCGTTGACCCGATAATGGGGGCGAGTCCCGGCAGGATATGAAGCTGGTCCGGACGGCGGCCATAGGATTGCACCAGACCCTTCAGATGAGCATAGTACGCCTGGGCCTCGTGCAGATCAACCTGGGCGGTGAAGACGACCTCGGCCTTCTGAGCCGCGAACTTTAGCCCGCTCCCGGAAGAGCCCGCCTGGAACAGCACCGGATGCCCCTGCACCGGGCGCGGGATATACGAGCTGCCGCGGATGGAGAAATACGTACCGTGATGATCGATATCATGCACCTTGGCCGGATCGATGTACGGTCCGGAGGTCTGCGCGGATGCTGCGGCATCCTCCTCCAGGCTGTCCCAGAGCTTCATCGCGACCTCCGCGAATTCATTCGCTCTCTCGTAGCGCAGCGCATGATCCATATGGGCATCCTTGCTGAACTGAGCCGCGATCAGCGGGTCCTGGGAGGTCACCATATTCCAGCCGGCACGACCCTTGCTCAAATGATCCAGCGTGGCGAACCGGGATGCTGCGTGAAACGGATCATTGTAGGTGGTCGACAGCGTGCCCGTCAGACCGATCCGCTCGGTCACAGCTGCCATCACAGACAGCAGCGTCACCGTATCCAGCGTTGGAATCGTCCGCTCTGCGGCTACCTTCCCCAGATGCTCCCCGATCGCAATCTGCTCCAGGACGAGGATCGTATCGAACCTCCCCCGCTCGGCCAACCTGGCGAAATCCTGGTAGAAGGCGATGTCGAGCAGCCGGTCGGCCTGGGTTTCGGGATGCCGCCAGCCGCCCATATGCTGGCCTGCATTGAGCATAAACACGCCGAGATGCAGTTGTTTTTTGCCATTCTCACTCATGCTTGCACACCTCCCGTGCTTCTTCGTCCGCCCGAAGGGTCTGGCAGTCCCAGATGGTCCCGCAGCGTAGTTCCTGTGTAGGCGGTGCGGAACAGCCCCCTTTGCTGCAGCAAAGGAACGACCTCGCGCGCCACCGCATCCAGTCCATCCGGCAGCAGGGCCGGAAGGAGGTGGAACCCGTCGCTGCCGTACGCGCTGTACCAGGCCTCCATCCAGTCGGCCAGCTGCTCAGGCGTCCCGATGAACACTTGCGTGCCGGTCAGCTCCAGCGTCCGGGAGCTCAGCTCGCGCAGGCTAAGCCCTTCGAGGCCGGCTGCCTGGGCTGCCTCCGTCAGGGCAGGCACCGGAGGCGGCGGACCGCCCTGCGGATACTTCGTCAGATCAACCCCAAGACGGTCAGACAGCAGCGCAATCCCTGCATAAGGATCCGTCAGCTCGCGCAGCTCAGCGGCTTTGTGCAGGGCCTCCTCCACGGTCCCTGCGAGGATCGGGGACAAGCTGGTCAGCACCTTACGCTCGTTCGGGAAGCGGCCCTGCCGTGCAGCATTTCTTTTCAGCGCCGCATACTGCGACGCGGCCTCCCCTAGCGAATATGGCGAGCTGAGGATCAGCTCCGCCTCGGGGTCCGCTCCTGCGCTCAGGCCGAAGCGAACCGGGTGTCCCTGCGGGGGCCTCGGGATGCTTAACGGGCCGCGGACCTTGAAGTACTTGCCGATATGGCCGATGACATGCACCTTGTCGGAGTCGATATAAAGGCCGCGTTCGCGGTCGGCGATGACCGCCCCTTCCTCCCAGCTCTCCCACAGACGCGCTGCGACGTCTGTAAATTCCTGCTGCCGCTCCGCGCGCTGCTCCGGCGTCCAGTCCGGGTTGTCGGCATGGCTGCGCCTCGGCTCGCCATGATCCCCTGTGCTTGGCAGCCAGGCCGTCCGCCCGCCGCTGAGATGGTCCAGCGCCGCCAGCTGCCTCGCCAATGCGAACGGCTCCAGCGCCGTGGTCGATACAGCCGCGCCGAGTCCGATGCGGCGGGTCACCGACGCCAGCCCGCCGAGCAGCGTCAGCGGCTCCAGCAGCAGTCCTGGCTCCTGTCCGCTCGCCCGCAACCGCTCGCCGACGAAGGTATGATCGGCGATCAGCAGATCGAAGAGTCCCTGCTCGGCGGTTTGCGCCAGACTGTACAACGTGTCTGGGGTATGAAGCCTGCCGGCCCCGGATGCGGGGTGACGCCAGCTCCCCGGATGATAGCCCGCACCCTGTATGGATACGGATAGATGGATGTGACCTGTTCTTTTACCCATGCTGCTCGTTATTCCCTTCCTGATAAGTAGGCCTGATAAGCCTCAGACAGCTGGCGAGGAGAGTGCGGCTGCCATAGCGCTCCTGCCTTTCAAAAAAATAAGAGACCAAGAACAACACGGCTGCTTTCCCCGCGGAGCTCTCAGCCTCCGGTTTTCGGGTCGGCTGCTTGCATCAAATTTTCTAAGCAGAAAACGAAATAATCATTGAAACAAATGTATTCTTATCTTTATACTAGGAATTAAATTAGCATGCCCTCGCGATCCCGTCAATCAAATGAAGAACATCAACGAATAATGACCAACGTTGACGAAAATGACCATAATTTCACAGAGTGGAGGTCACGCACATGCTCAAAAATCAGCTTAATCTGATTCATATCCGGGAAGTCATGGATGAACTGGAGGTCAGCCGCTCGACCATCGACCGCTGGCGTAAGAATAAGCAGCTCCCCAGTGTGAAGATCGGGAAAGAAATCTACTTCGACCGCCATGAGGTGACCCGCTGGTACAAAGAGTTCGGCCAGGCTCCGCGCACTCCCCTGCTTCCCGATACCCCGACCCTGACGATCGGCTATACGACCGTGTCCACCCATATGTGGGGTCCGCTTATCATCAAGGAATTCGGGCTGCTGGAGGAGGAGCTGCGGCGCATTCGCCCGAAGGACCGCATCGATATCCGCTGGCACCGGGCCAAGGACGGGATGGAGCTGATCAAGGGCATGCTTGCCGGCCAGATTCAGATTGCGACCTTCGGAGACTATGCCTTGTCCGTCAGCCATATGATCAGCGAGCTGCTGCCGGGCTTCCATCCGGTGCTCCTGGCTGCGGCGGGGAAATCTTCGGACGGCGATGGATTCGGTCTCGTCGTTCCGGCCGACCTGACGCTCTCGAGCGTATCGGAGCTGGCCACGCTCCCCATCGCGACCACCTTCCGCACCAATGCCGATTACCGCTTGAAGAAGCTGCTGGAATCGCACAGCCTCCCCGAGCTGAATATCATCCACCGCTCTATCGAGGAAAGCATGGAGAGTCTGCGCCAAGGCCGGCTGAGCGCCTCGATCATGTGGGAGCCTTTCCTCAGTCTCGTCCAACACCAGAAGATCGGAAAGTCCGTCTTTAACCGGGAGCTGGGTCTGGGCTTCATCGCCTCTGTAGCGGCCGACGAGCATTGGGTACGGGAGCATGAAGACCTGACCATCGCTTACCTGAAGGCGCATCTGCGCGCCGGCAAGCTGATCCGGGAGCAGCCGGCCCGGGCAGCCGAGGTATGCTCCAGGGAAACTGAGCTTCCGCTGGACGTAACCAGCCGCTCCATCTCCAGAATCCGCTGGGATGCGGCTCTGTACACCCGCGACCTGGAGCTGCTGAACGGCTTCGATCCGGCCAAGAGCTTCAGCCAGGCCATGCTCCCCCATCCGGAAATCCCCTATACGACCAAATACCTCCGCATTGCCGCGCAGGAGCTCAGGCTCCCCGTTCTGCCCAAGGCTCCGATCGACGGCCCGTGGCATCGGGATATCTATTATTGAAGTATCTGCGGGAAGAACAAACAGACCTTCACGGCTGTGAAGGTCTGTCCTTTATGCCACCCTTACCTAGACCGCAGGGGCACCCGATTTACTTGCCGAACAAGCGGCTCAGATCGTCCATCATAGACCCCGCCGCATGCGGGCCGTAGCCGCCGAACCAGGAGTCCGAGGCCACCTCATAGACCTGAGCGCCGCGGACAGCCTTCAGGTTTTTCCAGATCGCCAGATCCTGCAGTCCATTGAACAGCTCCTTATTATCCTTGATCAGCAGAATGTAATCCGGATTGATCTGCGGCAGCTTCTCTGCCGATAAGATCTCGTAATGGTTGTCTTTGCTCGTGACAGGGAACACGTCCGGGCGCTTGAAGCCGAACTCATCATAAAGCCAGCTATAGTCGGCGTCCCCGTAGTAACGGATATCGTTGCGAATACGCAGCACCATCAGCGTTTTGCCTTTGGCCTGCTCAGCCACCTTCGCGATAGCCTGCTTCTTCTTGGCCTGGAATGCAGCGATAACCTCCTCGGCCTTGTCCTGCTTGCCGAAGGCTTTGCCTGTCGCCCGGAGTGCTTCTTCCCAGCTCGAAGCGGCGTATCCATTCTCCAGCATCGCGGTTGGCGCAATCTTGGCATATTTCTCATAGATCGCGGCACTGTTGGTATCGGTGATGATCAGATCAGGAGCCAGCGACAGCAGCTTCTCAATCTGTACCTTGCCTTGCTCTCCAATAATCTCGACCTGCCCGAGATGCGGCTTCAGGTAGAGAGGGAAGTCCTCATTCTGAGACTTGACCGTCAACTTGGGCGTCATGCCGAGTGCGATCATGTGGTCGGTCAAATAGGTCACTGTTGTTGCGATATTCGCGGGCGTTTTCTCCAGCGTCTGGGTTCCCTTCGTATCCGTAAACTGAAAGGCCGGCTTCTGCTCCGCAGCTTCCTTCTTGGCTTCAGAATCCGGGCTTCCGGTCTGGCTGCAGGCAGCCAGCAGCAAGGTGGTCAACAGGGTCAGCGCCGTCGCGCCGATCCAGCGTTTTCTTGAGTTCATTGAATAGGTCCCCTTTGTCATGAAGTTGATTTTCTGTGGTGTCGGCTGTGGGTATTCCGAGCGCTTGAAGCGGTGTACTGACGGTCAGACCTCGCGCGTCAGTCAGACTTACGTAGAAGCTTCCCTCCGCCTGCGGCTTTCGGAAGACCACTACGCTCTGCCCCTCGTCCATCCAGGCCTCCTCCGCTTCCCAGCGAAGCTCCCGCCAGTTCGCCCGGTCCTCGCTCCAGTACAGCTTGGCGCTGACCACAGGGAAGCAAGAGCTGTAATGCGCTATAAGCCGGTCGGCTTCGTGTACTACGGGTTCCAGCTTGGCAAGCGGCGATCCCGAGCGGGTAACCGAGTCGGCGAACGCGTAAATTTCTTCGGGTGCCCAGCCGTCAGCATGCGAATGTCCGAGCCCCTGGCGGATACTCAGCACACTGGACGCCTGAGTCTGCTTCTGCAGCTCATACGAGCGGGTGAAAATGCTCAATGGGAAATGCGTATCGTTACTCCCATTCACCCACAGCATTGGAACCCGGCTGCCTGCCAGATACGTCGACGGATCCCACAGTCTCCGCAGCTTGCTGGCCTCTGCCTCCGGCATCGCCGCCATCGCCTCGCCGTATAGCGTGCCCCGCTCGTACAGGTATCCGCAGCCGTACACAGGCACAGCAAAGCAGAGCCTGCTGTCGATCCCGGCGACCAGACTCGTAATAATACCTCCCCAGGAAATTCCCGTTACCCCTATGCGTGCCTGATCGACCTGAGGCAAAGTACGGAGAAAAGAATGCGCAAGCATCACATCTGCCGCCGCATGGTACATCCACTGATCTTCTACGGGGAGGGCGTAATCCCCGAACACTCCCTGTTTCTCGGGCCCGCTCCAGGGATGAGAGCGCAGCTCCGGCGTGCAGCCGTTCTGCACAGGTATATGGCCTTCCAAATCCATCGCGATCGCGGCATACCCGCGATGGACCCATAGATCCACCCACTCGCAGAAAGCCGTACCCGCTCCTCCGTGCACAAGCACAACGGCCGGAACCTTGACGCCCGGTTCGGCCGATGGAACGCCCCAGTAGGCGAACACGCGGGTTTCCCGCCCCTGATAAGGAAGCCCCTGGTACCAGCAGGCTTGGATGCCTGTTACCTCGCAAGACAGCTCCGGCAGCGGATAGACGGCCGGGGCCGTAGTTAACTGCCCCCAGTTCCATGGCGCCTCACGGGCAAACATAACGATTCACTTCGCTTTTATTTGATAATAATTTTCATTCTCATTCATATAGTAGCATCTGCCCCCTCCACTGAACATGGACAACAAGACGGGGGCGGATGGACAATGGTTAGATCAACAGGGACGACAGATGGCTAAGCGCCTTCTCATGCGACCAGGCGGAGTATTCGAACAGCTTCTCCGTTCCGATCGGATAAACTCTCCCCTGTCTCACCGCCTCCAGGCGGCTCCACGGCTCGGTAAGCTGCAGCATCTGCCAAGCCTTCGCAGCTTGAGGCGTCGGATCGATCATAATCACCAGCAAATCCGCATCGTAGCCGAATAGCTCTTCCCGCGTGACCGTCTCGTAAACTTCAATCTTCCTCAGCCCATGAGCGGAGGCCATCCGCAGATCTCTATAGAGGACGGCGCCTGCATTGCGCTCTCCGTAAATGCGGAACTCCCTGTCCATAATGCGCCAGATGTGCACCGTAGCTCCGCCTACGCTTCCCCTCAACTGACGCCAGGCAGCTTCTGCTTTGCGGTCATACGCGTCCAGCCAGGCTGACGCCTCCGCATCCCGCCCGGCAGCTTGCGCGATCTGCCGAAGCTGGCTGCGCCAATCCCCGCCGAGCCATCCGATCGGCACAGTCGGGGCGATACTGACCAGCTCCGCTCTAGCCTGCTCGGGGAGACAATCCGTGCAGAAAATCAGCTCGGGCGCTGCCTGCTCCAGCATCCGCAGATTCTGTTCCCAGAGGGCCCCCTGACCGTCCTCTGAAGCATGCAGCCGAAGCATCGACCCGTACAACGCATGATGGGGGTAGAGCGCCGCGGCTTGCGGCATCAGCCGCAGTGCCAGCAGATTGCCGGACAGCGGCTCCGACACACTCGCGATCCGGCAGCTCCGGCTGCGGATGTACGCCGTCGGCGACAATCCCTTCTTCTGCTTAAACCGGCGGCTGAAATAAAATTCGTCCTCAAAGCCGACTCTTGCTGCAGTCTCCTTCACCCCTCCGTTCAGGAGAAGCAGCTCCTCAGCCCGTTCGAGCCGCAGCCTTAGGATATAGTCTGACGGACTCTCTCCCTTGTACCGCTGGAAGGCTGCGCTGAAATAGCCGGGACTGAGGCCCGCCAAGCGGGCCAGCTCCTCCCGTGACAGCTCCTGCTCCAGATGCCGCTCCATGTAGCAGGCGACACGATCTACAGCCGCTTCGGTCGTTTCTTCCGGCTCCACCCGGCCCCCTGTCTGATCCAGCAGACCCATCAGCCGATAGAGCGCAGCATGCGCCAGGAAACGGTCCTGCTTCGCCGACAATTCCTCCCAGCAGCGGAGCACGGATGCGAAGTCGGGCACAAGCATCCTTACTTCCGTGGTTCCAGGAGTCCGCTCATACCGGTTAGGCTCCGTCTCGGCATACGTCCCGAAGCGGACGAGACCCGCCTTCACCGGGCCGCGCTCTGCCCGCATCCTGCAGATCTGCTCCGCGGGCAGCAGCCATACTTCTCCGCAGCTCAGGACGTGAGCGTCCTGGCCGACGTTCAGCAGGCCGGCTCCTTCCAGGCCGATAAGGGCAACCTCTCCGCCGCCGGGAACTTGAATCTGCTGACCGTTTACGGGGAGCTCTAGCGTATAAGCCTCCTCCAGCTTGTACAAGTGAGAGGAGAAGCCTGCACAGGTGCTTGGTTCCATCTGGTATTCCGCCTTTCTTCCGTTCCATTTCCCATCAGGGAACTACTACTAATATTATCAGGTTACCCCCGGAGGGAAAACCTTAGCAGGGTCATAAATCCTTCCATCTTCTTGAAGCTAGCGAGGTTTACGGACGGAATCAGCAGCCCGCTAATCACTCAAGCTATATAGGTTCCAATTCCACCAAACATTAGTCCGAACCGCATATAAAAGCAAAACAGACCCTCACGACGGTGAAGGTCTGTTTTGTTTCGCATACCGGTCTTCCATGACTCTGACTTTCCGTCTGCCGCTCAGCTTGGGCTCTCTACCAGCCCAAATCTAGCGTTTTTCCGGTTTCGGCGAGTGTCTTGATATTGCTTAGAATGATCCACCAGCTATCGGCGGTCTTCTGGATGGACGGATGATCCGGAGAGAATTCGTCATTCACCAGCGTCATCTTGGTACATTTCCCCACCGGCTCCAGCGTAAAGGTCATCCTCGATTCCTGGCTCGCGTGATTCGGCGTGTACGAAGGACCAGGATGCTCTGTACAGCTCATAGTCCGGTACGGCTCGAATGCCAGCCACTTGCCGTAGACATGAACGGTTCGATCGCCATCTTGGCCCGGACCTACATAAGCATAGTCCGCTCCAGGCTCGAAGGTCGATTCCAGCACGCAGCCGTAGAAGATCTGACGGGTTCCCTCCGGGGTCACAAGAATATTCCAGATCGTCTCAGGGCTTGCATCCACGTAAAACTCATAGTTCAGCTTCAAGGGGTTTCACTCCTGTCATCGATTGAGATACTATAAGGATAAGACTACAAGCTGGACAAGTCTTGTAAAAACGCGACAGAAGCATCTCTATTACGAAAATCCGGAAGCGGGAGTGAGGCGCTTTGAGTACACAGATTCCGAAGCCCAGCCTGGGCGTGCTGCATATGCAGGAGGGTGTGAAGAAGTTTCAGTTGAACCGTCATGCGCCCTCGGCCGAGCTGGCCTTCTTCGTCAAGCATTACTGGATCGTCAGATGGGATCTGACAGGTGAAGAAGCCTATCCTCAGCTTGTCGTACCCAATCCGTGCGTGAATCTGGTCGTGGAGCCAGGCAGAACTGCCTGCTTCGCTCCGGGTAAGACAACCTACTCTCATCTGCTCCAAGGGCAAGGCTGTGTGTTCGGTGTAAAGTTCCATCCGGGCGGCTTCTATCCCTTCATCAAGCAGCCCATCTCGGAGCTGAGCGGGAGGCCGCTCGGAGTAGAGATGGTGCTCAGCGCATCCGGCGAGGAGCTGGAGACCGCAATCCTGGGACAGCCTGATGAAGGCGCTATGGTGGAGCGAATGGAGAGTTACCTGCAAGCCAGGCTGCCGATGCAGGACGCACAGGCCACCTTCGTGCAGCAAGTCGTAGAGCGCATCAGCGAGGATCGGGAGCTTACCAAGGTCGATACCATCTGCCACTATTTCAAGGTGCATAAACGAACGCTGCAGCGCCTCTTCGACCAGTATGTAGGCGTCAGCCCCAAGTGGGTGATCCGCCTGTCGCGGCTGCAAAATGCGGCGGAGGCGATCGACACCGGGCAGCACCACGACCTGCTGCAGCTGTCGATGGAGCTGGGCTATCATGACCAGGCCCATTTCATCAAGGATTTCAAGTCTGTCGTCGGCCAAACCCCGGATGCCTACACTCGGGCCGTCGCAGGGTCAGCCCCTGTCAGCTAGGTTATCCAGCTGGGATCTGCTTCTATCCTTGCCCCAATGGATCAAGTGCGTACTCCAGATCCGGAGTACGCTTCGCCGCCAGGTTCACTCTTCGAGAGTCTGGGCAGCTAAGCTACCCTGCGTGTTGCCCCAGGGGTCAAGAGAGAAGACAGCAGTGACCGGAGCTAAACCGTAGCTGCCTCGGGCTGCTCTCTCAACCCAAGAACGCCCTGCTGTCTCCCGCCGCCATCCAGACGTCAGGGCGCCCCGGTGATCGTTATAACGATCACCGGGGCGCCCTGATTTGTTCATTTATTGAATATGCAGCTTATACAGAATCGCCGGCCCCTGTTCCTCGGAGCTGCTTCTATCGTGAGCATACCAGAGGATGTGATCGCCGCTAACCAGCGGATCGATATGGCCTGGCGACGGCACGCCGTGCAGTGAAGAGGGTCCGCGAAGCTGTCGGCCGGAGCCGTCCACGACCGTGTAGAAGAGACCTCCGTTGTCCCCGGACTCCTCCCATAGCAGGACGAATTTGTTGTCGCTTAACTTGATCAGATGCGTCTCCTTGATGTTAACCCCGGATTCGACCGCATGATCGGTCATCCAGACGACCTTAACCTGAGAATCATCTGTGGCTCCCTTGGGAATAACCCCCAAATAGACATTTTTCGTCTCGGAATTCCCGTACTGCTCCGTTAGGGATACGCTGGAGCCAGCCACCAGATAGGCGTCCTTGGCCACCTCCAGACCACCTAGATGCGCTCCGGTGTAGTTGTCGCCGATCTTTCCGGGGAACCGGAGAATATCCAGCTTGGAGACGATCTCGTCCTGCTGCTCCACTTGAAGCGAGATCGAACGCGGATAGCCGTCCCCATGGTCGGCATACACAATCTTATCGCCATCGAAGCGGACGTATGTCGCAAATGAGTGACTGACGTAATTCCGCGGCCACTGTCCGCCGTCATAGAGCAAGCGCATGCTTTTCATATCGACCAGGAAGGTGATATTGGACTGATGGCGCAGCCCGTCATCGGGCGTCAGATAACGCAGCCGCGTAGAATAAACGGCCAAGGTCCCGTTGTGGCTGTCCATCGTCACATTACCTGCGTGGAACGGCTGGGACACGTAGACATCGCGGATGTCGGTTTGACCGATTTTCTTCCAGGCTTCATCGTACTGGACAATCGTATAAACCTTCTTCTCGGCCGATTCTTCCATATTGGACTGACCATAGAGGACATAATAATGGCCATCCTCCCCCAGATGAACGCCTCCCAGCAAAGGAAGCTCCATCAGGACCGTTCTCTCCCCCGTCTTGTCGAATGCCGGCGTAAACTCCTGCACGCGAAGCTCGCTGCCTTCGTCCTCGACCAGCACCACCTGATTCTTCCTGTTCAGCAAGAACCTCTTGGCCGTAGAAAAATAATTGCCGTATCGATAATCATCGGTATTCAGTGTCGCGGCTGCAACCGCCTGCGCGCTGACCTCCGCTTGAAGCGGCTTGTAGATCAGAATGGCCTTGCGCTCCGGCTGCCAGCTCACAGCGCTGCCAAGCTGCTCGGAGATAAAACGAGTTGGGATCAGAACGCGTCCGTCCTTCATGCGGGCTGGCACATCCAGCTTCACACTGTGCCCGTTCACCAGGGCTTCAGTGCGGTCGACCTGCAGGACGACCGAAGTCCCGTGCAGGTTGACCTTGACCGTGCGGCTGTCGCCGTCCCAGTCAAGCTCTGCACCAAGCGCCTCCAGCAGCGCTCTCATCGGAATAAGCGAGACACCGTTCTCCACCTGCACGGGAACATCGGTCGAGAGGAACTGATCGTTCACGCAGGCGAAGATCGTGCTGCTGGGATCAGGCTTCCCGGCATAATCGAAGGCCGTATACGTGCCGTCTTGATTCATCGCCCCACTGGGGCGGGGCTTTCTTGCTTGCATAATCTCGGATTGGCAGTCGCCTGCCGCAGCGGACACCGTGCTGCCCTCAGCCACCGCCAGCAGCAGCATGATGCACAGTGTCCCCATAAGTACATAGAACCTAGCTTGAATCACGGGGTAACCTCCTGTTGTTATGGGTTTTTCATCCAGCAGCGGATACCCCTATCATTCAACAAAAGCTGCCATTTCCCTTCTTGCGTCCGAATATTCACGTCTATACGAGCAGGCAGGCTGGTCAGCCTCTCCATACGGACCGGCTCTCCTTAGCTGCGGGGATTAGGCCCAGCGGAGCAGGAGGTTGCCCGATACGGAGACTGAGACCTCCAGCCCCTAATCCACCGAAACCTGCAGCATACGGTCTGCGCAGCGTCCCCGCCAACAATCGGCAGACAGTCTTATTCGACCCGCAGCCGGACCTGACGGTCCCCCATCGGGAAGGCGTCCATCCCTTCTTCCTGTCCATACCGGACATTCTCCAGCAGCACATGCTCCTGCAGCACGCTGTCGAAGCGGACCAGTGCCTCTTCGAGCTCAGGATTCACATCCAGCACAAGCCGAATGCGCCGCTCGATCGGCAGCTCCAACTGCTTGCGGTAGTCTTGCACGATGCGGATGACCTCTCGTACCCAGCCCTCCTGCTCCAGCTCCGGCGTAATGGCCGTGTTGAGCGTCACGGTGACTCCGCCTGTCGAGGCGGAGGCAAAGCCGGTCTTGGCCTGCTTCTCTACCAGCAGCTCCTCAAGCGGAAGCTCCAGCGTCTGGCCTTCTACATCAAGGCGCAGCCCGCCTTTCTCGACCGCCTGCCGAGCCTCATCGGCTCCCAGTCCGCGCAGAAGAGCTTGCACCGGGGCGACCAGCTTGCCGTATTTTTTGCCCGCTGTCTTCAGATTCAGCTTGAGGCTATAGTCGACGAACCCTCCGCTTCCGCTCTCCGCACGCAGCGCCTTCACATTGATTTCCTCGCGGATAATCTCTGCGAACCGGCTCAGATCGAACTCCCCGTCCAGTGCCACGATAAGCTCGGATAGCGGCTGCCGCGTCTTGACGCCAGACTCAGCCCGGATTGTGCGGGCCAGCTCAACGATCTGCCGCGCCTGGCCCATATCGGCCTCGAGCTGCTCGTCGATCCGTTCCTCCCGCACGTCCGGATAATCCGTCAGGTGCACGCTGCCCTTTCCTCCGAGATTCCCCCACAGATCTTCGGCGATAAACGGCAGATACGGAGCGACGATCCCGGCTACCGTCATCAGCACATCCCGCAGCGTCTGGTAGGCGGACACTTTATCTGTCGTCAGCCCGCTGCCCCAGAACCGGTCACGGGAACGGCGGATATACCAGTTGCTCAGCTCGTCAATGAACAGCTCGAGCTGCTTGGCAGGGTTCAGGAAATCATTGGCCTCCAGTCCCTTCCGGACCAGCCTCAGCGTGCTATTCAACCGCGATAAGATCCAGCGGTCCAGCTCGTTCTCCGACACACGGGCTGGATGTTCCTCGGGCCGATAACCGTCGATGGCCGCATACAGCGCGTAAAACGCATGGGTATTGTGCAGCGTATCGACTACCTTGGACTTCGCTTCCGCTACCATCGACTTGGCGAACCGCTTGCTGTTCCACGGCGCACTGCCGGACAGCATCGCCCAGCGGAAAGCGTCGCTGCCGAATTCCCCGATGATGTCCCAAGGGTCGATGACATTGCCCTTGCTCTTGGACATCTTCTGCCCGGCTTCATCCAGAATATGCCCGGTGGAGAGAACCGCCTTGTACGGCATCTGCCCGTTGTACAGCGTCGAGACGGCCAGCAGGCTGAAGAACCAGCCGCGGGTCTGGTCGATGCCTTCGCAGATCATATCGGCGGGGTACTGCTGACGGAACTGCTGCTCATCGCCGAACGGGTGATGGTACTGGGCGAACGGCATCGAGCCGCTGTCGAACCAGACGTCGATCACCTCCGGCGTCCGCTCCATCACGCCGCCGCAAGAGCAGCGCAGCTTAACCTCGTCGACATACGGCTTGTGCAGCTCCAGATCGTCGCCGATCGGCTGGAGCGCCCGCTCCTGCAGATCACGGTAGCTGCCCGGGGCATGCTCGCCATCGCAGTCCTGACACACCCAAACATTGAGCGGCGTCCCCCAGTACCGGTTGCGGCTGATATTCCAGTCGACCAGCTCCTCCAGGAACTTGCCGAACCGGCCTTCCTTCAAGTAGCCGGGATACCAGTCCACCCGGCTGTTATTCTCGATCAGCTGGTCCTTAACCGCCGTCGTCCGGATAAACCAGCTCTCCGTTGCATAGTACAGGAGTGGGGATTTGCACCGCCAGCAGAACGGATAGCTGTGCTCATAGCGCTCCTTGGCGAACAGCAGCCCCCGCGCGGACAGTTCCTTCACGATATCCACATCGCAGTCCTTGACGAACCGTCCGGCAAAATCTGTGATCTCCGCCGTATAGCGACCGCTCAGATCAACCACATTGATGAAGTCGATCTCGTGGCTCCGAGCCGTCTTGTAGTCGTCCTCCCCGTGAGCCGGAGCGATATGGACAATCCCCGTACCGCTCGTATCGCTCACATAGTCGGCATCTACGACGACATGACCGTGCTTCAAGCTGACATAGCCGAAAGGAGGCTCATAAGATACGCCGACAAATTCGGCTCCCTTATGCGTAGACAGGATCGTATAGTCCTGCTTCATCACCTGCTCCACGAGGTTCAGCGCCACGATGTATACCTGTCCCTGGTGCTCGACCTTGGCATAGTCCAGGTCCCGGTTCACCGCCAGCGCCACGTTGGCCGGCAGCGTCCAAGGCGTCGTCGTCCAGGCCAGGAACACTTCTCCGCCCGCCTTGCTGCGGAATTTCACTGTGGCACTGAGGTCCTTCACATCCTCGTAGCCCTGAGCTACCTCATGCGAGCTGAGCGTCGTCTGACAGTCCGGACAGTAAGGGCTGACGCGATGGCCTTTGTACAGCAGCCCTTTCCCGTGAATGGTGGACAGGATATGCCACACGCTCTCGATGTAGTCGTTGGTCAGGGTGACGTATGGATTCTCCATATCTGTCCAATAACCGATAGCCTCGGACAACTCCCGCCATTGCTTCTCGTATTCAAACACGCTGCTGCGGCACTGCTTGACGAACTCCGCCACACCGTAGTTCTCAATCTCCTGCTTGCCGGAGATGCCGAGCTGCTTCTCCACGCCCAGCTCCACCGGGAGGCCATGCGTGTCCCAACCGGCCTTGCGGACGACGCGGTAGCCGGACATCGTCTTATAGCGCCCGATAAAATCCTTGATCACGCGGCCTAGTACATGGCCGATGTGAGGCTTGCCATTGGCTGTCGGCGGTCCTTCGTAGAAGACGAAATTCGGACGATCCTTGCGGCTGTCCATCGATTGACGGAACGTCTCTTGCTCCCTCCACTGCCCCAGCACCCGGAGCTCGCGGGCTCTTGCCGGCTCCTTTACATCCACTTTTCTCATTTCTGGATCATCCCTTCTCTTCACATTATGGGCTGAAAAAACAAAAAAATCCCGTCCCGTAAGGGACGAGATTGACTCTCGCGCTACCACCCTTGTTCCGCATGCATCCCCATTCTTGCGGGATTGTTGCGACACTCGTACTGCGTACCATCATACGCGCCCCTTGTAACGGCGGGGTCCCGGGTCAGCTTACTTGGATTGCTTCAGCTTTCCTTCTCGGAGAGGATGTTCGGCTAAGTCTTGAACGTTGGCTTTCAGCACAGGGCCAACTCTCTGGGGGACAAGGGATTTAGCGTACTCGTTCTCGTCAATGAATTTATACAGATGATTCTGATACGTTAGTTTTACACCTAAATGGAGGAAGAGTCAAGGGCCAACTACAGATGTATCGAAGCCGCGTGCACTCGTCAAGATGATACAAGCTGAACCGGTTAGGATTCTATGTCCTATTTGTTCTTCACAGCTTGAACCATACTCTCGATAAACGGGATGGGCATCATAGTATCCTAGGGATTCCTAGCAGCAGGCGAGTTCACAACAAGGACCCTTTGTTTAATCGATAAATAATTTTGTTCCAATTATTGACTTATCGTCGGCTGTAACATACAATAATGAAAATTACATATCCATACAAAAGCTTAGATGGAGAAAAGTAAATCAATGCCTCCTTTCAGGGAGGAAACGCCGAAGACTGAGAGCGTTTCTAAGGGTAAGAGTTGATTGAAGTTCGCTCCGGAGCTGTCCCTTGAACCCCTTTTGGGTAAGTAGAGGTGTACCGGTTTATCCGTTATTTTTTCAAGTGAGAACATTTCTGTTTGTAAAAGGAAAGTTCTAATTTAGGGTGGTACCGCGGCTTCTCGTCCCTTTGGATGAGGGCCTTTTTGTTTTTCCATGTTTTTTTATAAGAGATTACGTTCAAGGCTTGGTAGCTCAGTTGGTAGAGCATAGGACTGAAAATCCTAGTGTCGGCGGTTCGATCCCGTCCCGAGCCACCATCACTTTCAACGTTCAAGGCTCGGTAGCTCAGTCGGTAGAGCATAGGACTGAAAATCCTAGTGTCGGCAGTTCGATCCCGTCCCGAGCCATCACTTTCAACTTTCAAGGCTTGGTAGCTCAGTTGGTAGAGCATAGGACTGAAAATCCTAGTGTCGGCGGTTCGATCCCGTCCCGAGCCATTCTTTCAAACTTTCAAGGCAAAAATGCCTTCTTACCCAGGCTTCTGCATCTATCCGTGAATCCTCACAAGGCACAGCTCCAACAGCAGCTTCTCTTCACGTAACCCTCTTGACACATCTACATCCGCCAATACGACGACGTTATGAGAGATCAGATTTATGGTAATGATTTATATCTCATCGTTTCTGCCCACCTATGCAAGGAAGCATAGTATATAAACCGAAATCTTGCATGCATGTTGTATGATCGAAGACGATAAGAAAAGTAAGGAGGAGAATGTATTGGAACATGATCATCTTACTTTCCCACTTCTGCTTCGCAGCATAATGCCCGGCGAAATTATAACTTTCGGTACCTATCCTCAGACGGCGGACGGTACGGATAGAACGCCGATCAAGTGGCGGGTCCTGCAAAATTCGGGCAGCGAGCTGTCGATGTTAAGCGAGTATATTTTGGACTGTAGACGGTATCACGGTGAGGGCGCGGATATGACTTGGCGTGATTGCGTGGACATTACATGGCGTGACTGTAATTTGCGCAAGTGGCTGAACGATGAATTCTATAACTCGGCTTTTCAGGCCGCCGAAAAGAAATGGATAAAGACGACTCCTTGCACGGACAATGGAGAGGGCACTCCGGATACGGAGGACAAGGTTTTTTTACTTAGCGCAACGGAGATCAAGAAGTTATCGGATATACCCGGCAAGGATTGGCGGCGAGCCGTCGGAACAGACTTCGCCAAAGCGAAAAAGCCTGATGGCTGCAGCTTATATGTCTATGATAAAACGAACAAGGATAACTATGTCCTCCGAAACGGCGAAGAAGCGGGCTGTTCCTGGTGGTGGCTGCGAACACAGGGAAACAAGCCTTCACGCGCGTTTTTTGTCGGACCAAGCTGCAGCATTCGCAGCTATGCGAGTGTGAGTCTAGCCCGTGACGGCGTGCGCCCCGCTATAGTCCTTAACCTCTAGAAAAGAAACTGGGTTAGGGGGGCCTTCAAGAAGCTCAAGCCTGGCATGCTGTTCTCTTGCTTATTTTGTTTGAAGGAGACCTCTCGACTATGAGCATACTTATACTCGTTCTCATGCTGACCTTCCCCGGATTGGCGGACGAATTCAGCTACAAGCACTACGTGGCCCAAGGCCCTGCGATGTTGCCCACAATAGCTTCCGAGGATCGGTTAACCGTTGATCCTGATTATTACTCAACGCATCCGTTTCAGCGTGGTGACATCCTCGTGTTCAAGCTCTCGGATGATCGCATATTTATCAAGAGAGTGATCGGATTCCCTGGAGAAAAGATTCGTATCCAGGAGCATCGGCTCTATATCGATGGTGTCGCCCGGGAAGAACCGTACCTCCAGTCGCAACTTGCGGATTCCCTCCGGCTTAACGCTGGGGCCCCATTCGATTATCCCGAGCAAATCGTACCTGAGGATACCATTTTCGTCCTAGGGGACAACCGCCTCAACAGCCTCGATAGCCGAACGTTCGGAGCTGTTGATATCGGCCACGTCCTCGGGAAGGTTATCCGAATCAACCCTCGCGAATCTAGCTCTCCCCCGCACTAACACGATTTGAGCCCCTCCTTCCGGGATGAGTCGTTACGCTCGAGAAGGTCGCTCTGGGTCAATTCTAAGCCATTCTCGGCAAGTTCCAACTAAAATTAGTCCCCCTTCAATGAATACGCCCTGGTTCTACGAGTCAAGGGCATTTTTTCGATTCCTCTCTCTATAGTCTCGTAACCTCTGTGAACTCCACAAGCACTTCTATAGACTGAGGAGAAAGGGGTGGATTACAGGATGCGACACCGCGCTTTACCTTATGAGAACGCTCAGTCCTCGAGTCTCCGGTTAGCTTATCGGTACTGATCGAAAACCGCGAGTGGCATCCCCAGCTTCATGAATCCATCGCCACGTTGAGGTTCAACATGAGGGTAGCGTTACAATTATTTGACCTATGCGAATGAAGGAGGCAGACGGATGCTGCATATCGTGAATGGGGATTCTGTGGAAAAAACTCTACGGAAGGGCGTCGTGCAAGGGGATATTCTCGTATGGAGGGAGATCTACTCACACGGCCCCGTATGTACGGAACCCGCCGTCCCCGAGCACCGTGCCATGCGTGCAGATTATCTAGAGCGCACGATAGGGGTGCCACGTCTGGAGTACCTCCGAATCAGCGAAGCGCAGGAGCGAACGTTGGCTGACTTCCATCGCTATGATGAAGTCGTTCTCTGGTTCGAGCATGATATATTCGATCAGACCATGCTCTGCTACCTGCTTTACTGGTTCTCCCGGCAATCCTTGAAGAAAACGAAGCTGAGTCTGCTAAGCATCGGGGAATTTCCGGGTATTGAGCTGTTTCGGGGCTTGGGACAGCTCTCCCGGGAGCAGATGGCAACCTTATCGGGCACCTGGGCACCGGTAGGCGTCCGGGAGCTGGAGCTGGGCAGCGCTCTCTGGCAGGCCTATACCTCACCCGACCCGTCGCTGCTGCAGCAGGTGATAGCGGGAGATACCTCTGCCCTGCCCTTTGCTCATTCCGCGTACCAGAGTCACTTGGCCCGCTTTCCCTCCACGCACAATGGGGTGGGCCTCGTCGAGCAGACGACGCTGGAGCTGGTTCATGCGGGCATCCGCTCTCCACTTGAATTGTTCAAGCAAGTGGGAGACAAGCTTCACCGGCTCGGGATGGGGGATCTGCAATATTGGCATGTGCTAAAGAAAATGTCCGAGGGGCCATGCCCACTTCTCCAGCTTCAAGGCATACAGGTACTTCCCGCCTACCAGGGGTCACCTCTGACCCTGCAAGGCTGCGAGGTCATCATCACCGAACTGGGGCGGGCAGTTATGGAAGGGACCGCTGACTGGGCTTCTCTCCAAGGGATCGATGAATGGTATGGCGGCGTACATCTGACCGGCCACGCTCCCCGCTGGCGTTGGAACGCCGCTCTTCAACGGATCGAGGATGCCGGTAAGGGTTGAAGGCATCGAAGCTTAAAGAGTCGGGAACCTAATCGATTGTTCATGTTCATACACTTGGCGCCACGACAGGTCGATACAGGGAAACCATCGTCGTGCAAAAGCGTGGAACTCGACAAAACGTTCCATGTGGAACAATTTTCGCACAAATTTTGGTTAAACCGACAGCGGAATTCGTCAAGAATCTGCTATTCGTCAGCGAGCGACCACCCAGCAAATAGGAGCTATAGACGTGGATGGGTCAGCCGAGAAAACAAGTTTCTGTTCCACGCTTTGACCGAGCCACTTGCAGGACAGCCCGACATATACTGAAAAGCGGCACAGAGCTCTATAGCTGCCGTGCCGCTCTTATTATAAGAATCGAAGCATCTCACTCATGAAGGGATAGAGCATGGATACATGCCCCTCCCCCTCATATTTACAAAGCTTAAGCCTCAGCCGCTCTCCCTCGTAAGGGAGCAGCCGTCGGTGAAGCTCCTCCGCGTCGACCGTCATCTTGCTGCTGTCCGCCTCTACGCCAATCAGCAGCGAGGAATGGATGTCACTGTTCTCAAGCTGCTTCGTAAAGGCGGGCAGCCAGTCATACAGGATATGATTTTTCCACCAGATGGACGGGCTGGCGGCTATGCAGGTTTGGAATAGCCCGGGATGCTGCAGCAGCATGCGGAGCGCGAAATACCCGCCCAGCGAATGGCCGAACAAAGACTGGCGACTGCGGTCCAGCGGCAGCAGCGCCTCCATGCAAGGCTTCAGCTCCTCCGTGATAAAGGCTGTGAAGTCTGCCGCTCCCCCCGTCTGCGGCCAAGCAGAGCCGTCGGGACGCTGCGGCAGCTCCTCCGGACTGGCTTCATCCGTGTAGTCGCGGAATCGCTCCTTCACCACCATCGGGCCTTCGGCATCGTAGCCGATGCCGATAACGACATGCGTCTGTATGCCGTGCGGCTTGCGGCCCATCAGGCGCATAGCCTCTGCCACCGAGCCGAAGCTCGCATTGGCATCCAGCATATACAGCACCGGATAGCCGCTCTCTGGCGGCGGCTCCGGCGGAATCGACACGAAAATCCGGTATTCGCTGCCGCTTCTTGCCGATCTCAACGCGTACTGCCTTGTCCGCGGAATTTCATAACCGCCGATCCATCTCTCCTCTTCGCCCAGATTCTCCGGCCTTGCAGCAGGAGCAGGTCCCGCATGCTCCGCCCGTGCCCTTTCCTCTGCCGATTGCACCGGAAACAGCCATTGCATCGCCTGAATAAAGTTGCCTGCCATATAATAGGCATCATGCGTGCCCCCGGCATCCAGACGAAACCTCAGCCGTCCCTCCGGCAGTCCCTGCTCCAGCCAGTTCCGCTTGATGGCGAGTGTAGCTTCCACCATACGCCGCTGGATATTTTGCCTGTTGATTCCCTCACACTCCCCGACAGACATATACATGCGGCTTTGTGCCAAAGGCGGGCCCTGCTTATTCAGGTAGTCGGCAACCCCCTCATACCAGAAGGACGCCGATAGTAATCCCAGCTTACCGAATACATCCGGACGCCACAGTCCGGCAAATAATGAGATGAGGCCGCCAAAGGAACCGCCGATCGCAGCCGTATGCTCCGGCTCCGGCCGAGTCCGGTACCGGGCATCCACAGCCGGCTTGCACAGGTCGGCCAGTTCATCGACGTAGGCTCTGCCTCCGCCGCCAAAAGGCGGCTTGCCTTCCAGCAGCGCAGACTCCGGCCATGGCGTATATTCATCGTTGCGGCAAGGGGTCGTAACCCCCACATAGATGGTTTCTTCGATAGTCCCCTTGGCAGCCAAATGCAGCAATTGGCTATAAGTATGCCGCACAAGCTCACCCGCATCCTGCACATACACGACAGGATAACGCTTCTCCTTGCTATCCTGGTAGGAAGGGGGAAGAATGATGTGCAGCTCGCGTCCCCTCACGGCAAAGGACTCTATATCGATCATGTGCAGCCCTCCTAAGTTATACAGTTACTACAGCTGCTGCCGGTGCTAGCGTCTCGCACGCAGCAGCAAATAGACGAAATACGGCACGCCGATGATGGAGATGACGATACCAGCCGCCAGCTCAGCCGGAGCAAATACCGTCTTGCCGATCCAGTCGCCAAGTACGACCATGGCCGAGCCGATCAGACCGCTCACCGGCAAAATATGACGATGGCGAAGACCAATGAGCCTGCGGGCCATATGCGGCGCGATCAGACCGACAAATCCGATGCTGCCGGATACCGCCACGCTTGCACTGACCAGACCGATACTGCACGCAAGCAGGATCTTCTTCTCCCGTTCAACCGCGAGCCCGAGCCCGCTTGCCGTTCCCTCCCCCAGCTGCAGCACATCCAAGGTCCGGGCTCTGTGCCAGAGCAAGGGAGGAATGACAATCAGCCAGGGCAGCATCGTCACAACGAATTTCCAGTTGGCACCGTAGATGCTCCCCGATAGCCAGACCACCGCCATCTCAAAGTCGCTGGCATTCATTTTCAATGACATATACATCGTGATTGCGCCAAATCCCGTCGCAATCGCGATACCGACGAGAATAAGCCGCTGGGGATCCAGCCTCCCACGCTCCCGGGCAAAGAAATAGATCAGCAGGGTAGCCAGCAGACCGCCAATCAAGCCGAACAACGGCCTCATCATGACGCCGGTCCAGCCGGTGAGCTTGATCGTGCCTTGCACCACAAGCATGAAGAGCACGACCGCCATCCCTGCTCCGGCATTGATGCCCAGGATGCCCGGATCGGCCAGCCCGTTGCGCGTCACACCCTGGATAACGGCCCCGGCCATGCCGAGCGCGAATCCGACCAGGACGGCCAGCACAATGCGGGGCAGACGGAACTGCAGCACCACCAAGTCATGTTCTCGTACCTTGTCGAGGCGCAGAAGCGTTCTGACAATATCCGCTACCGAGAGGTCGAACATGCCGTTAGTCAAGCTAAGATAGATGCCCACAAACACCACCCCTGCAATCACCGCTGACACGCCCCAGGTACGGGCAGCCGAGCCTTCTCTCCGGCTACGCATGACCGCCGCCCCCCTTCTTCTTAATCAGATATAGAAAGAAGGGTACGCCAAAGAGCGCCGTCACCACCCCGATCGGCGTTTCAAACGGATAATTAAGAAAACGGGACAGGATGTCGCAATAAGCCAGGAACAAGGCTCCGAGCACAGCGGACAGCGGAATGATTCTCCGGTAATCCACGCCGCTCAGTAAGCGTGCAATATGAGGAATAATCAGCCCGATGAAGGCGATTTTGCCGGCCAGCGCCACGGCTGTTCCAGTGAGCAGGGTGACGGACAGAATGGCCAGCGCCTTGACCAGCACCGTGCGTTGGCCCAGACCTGCCGACACCTCTTGACCCAGCGACAGCACGGTAATGGACTTGGACAAGCCAAGGGCTAATCCGAGACCAAGGACGGCAAATGGGATGGACAGCTTGATAAGCTCCGGATCCATGGAACTGAGCCTGGCGTTATACCAGAAGCTGATCCCTTGCGAGATCTGAAAATAACTGGCGGTAGCGGCGGATACTCCGCTCAGAAATGTCCCGAGAATGGTACCGAGAATAGCCAGCTTCACCGGGGAATAGCCGCCGGGTACGAGCCTTGCGATGCCGAATACCATCGCCGCTCCAAGCGCGGAGCCGACCATAGACACCACGATCAGACTGACAGAGCCCGTAGCAGGCCCGAAGACCATGTACATCGTCACCAAAAAAACCGAGCCGTCCGACACGCCCATGATGGATGGCGACGCCAGATAGTTTCGGGTCATCCCTTGCATGATAGCCCCGGATACCGCCAGAAACGCCCCGATCAGCAAAGAGCCCAGCACTCTCGGCAAGCGGGAGGTCCGGATAATCTGATGGTCCACATTACCGGGATCAAAGTGAAACACCGCATCCCATATCCTCTCCAGCGGTATGCTCTTTGCCCCGAAAGATACGGAGAGGAGAATGGCGAGCACGGCCGCTGCCGGCGTTATCCAGAGGATAACGCCGGGCAGGTAGCGTGAGTAGCGCATCTTTTATTTGGACAGCTCTGCAATTGCAGCTTTCAGAAATTCAGTTTTGCTATATGCCGTTCCACCCTGGGCCAGCGGATCGACGATGTTGACGATAGCTTTGTTTTCCTTGAAAGCCTTCGTATTTTTCATAATGGGATTGTTCTGCAATTCCTTGAGCACATTGGGTGTGTCCTTATTCTCATCTTCTAGAAACTGAAGGAATACATACTCGGGATTCATCTCCGCAAATTTCTCGACAGACAGCTCTTCCTGCGCCTTCGCTGCCAAAATTTCCGCAGGGGCCTTCAGGCCAAGCTCGGCGTACAGAACCGGGTTGAAATAAACATCCTTCGGGTAGATGAACATTTTGCCGCTGCGGACACGAACGACGGCAACCTTCTTATCCTTGAGCTTTTCTCCAAGCTCGCCGCCGGCCTTCTTGAGCTCAGCTTTGTATCCGGAGATGATTTCCTCCGCCCGGGCTTCCTTGCCGCTCAGTTCGCCAAGCAACCGCAGATTGGCTTCCCAGTTCGTCGAGACGTGGGAATACAGAATCGTGGGTGCGATGGTCTTGAGCTTCTCGATCACTTCCTCAGGGAACTTGGTGGATCCCAGAATCACATCCGGCTTCAGTGCCAGAATCGCTTCGAAATTGGGTTTCATCTTATCGCCCACAGAGACGGCTTTTTGGGTGATGGGTTTGAACAGCGGTGGAAATTCGCCAGAGAAGCTAATGGCTCCCACAGGCTGGACATCCAGCAAAATCGAGTCCTCCATGGCTTCTACCGCGCCTGTAATCACGATTCTCTCCACCTTGGCAGGCAGCTCGACCGACTCGCCCAGGAACGTGATCACGCGCTTGCCGGCAGACTTCTCGCTCGGCTCCGGTGATGAGGTACCGCATGCGGACAATACCAGCGACAGAATCAGCATAGCTCCACAAACTTTAATCCATCTGGTTAACATTGATATCTTGCCTCTCTCTGACTATATAATTGATAATGATTATCAATTTCAATTATAGGTATAGTTTCTCCTTTTCTCCATGGACAAATACCGGATTCAAGATGGATCATTTCCGGAAAGCAGCTCTTCCGTCTCTTCCAGCATCCGAGCCAGAGCAATCGGTGAATATTCCCGCCAGGGCTCAGAGGCGATCAGGCGAATCTTGTTATCGCGCACGGCACGCAGGGATATCCATGCCTCCGAGCTGCGCAGCTTCTTCCAGTAATCCAGCGTCTCCGATTCCTTGCGGATCATCAGCAGCATATGATCGGCATCTATGTTGTCCAGATCCTCCGTGGATAAAGGATGACTAAATTCCATCGAGTCCTGCGGGTAGGCCATGGGCAAGCCAAGCTCATGGTATAGCAGCTCGCCGTAGCTGTAGCAGCTGCAGGCGTACAATTGATCTTTCAACAGCTTGAGCACCACCAGCCGGTGCTGCCCGCGCAGCTGTCCGATTCGGTCGCGCTGCTGCTTGAGCTTCTGCTCAAAGTCATCGATCCAGCACTCCGCCTCCTCGCGATCTCCAAGAACGACCGCCAGTTCTCTCAGCTTCCAGCGCCAGCCGAGACCATCCCTTGGCATCAGATACAGAGGTGCGATCTCCGACAGCCGCTCCTTCTCCCACTCCTCCAGATCAAAGTGTCCGATGATGAGCTCGGGCTTGGCATGGGCGAGCTTCTTCAGATTGGCTTCCTTGTAATGGTTATGGCGGTAGGCATCCAGGTGAACGGGGATATCCGCGCCATAGCGATCGCAGTAGTAGCCCGACCACTTGGGATGAAGCGGAGCGGAATACGGCATGACACCGAGCGCGAGCAAGTATCCGCTCACAGAGGCGGAGCCGTACGCCGCAATTTTCCGGGCCCTCTTCTTCATATAGCTGGAAGGCGACTCGCCGACTATTTTCTTGAATTTCCGGCTGAAATAGAACTCATCCCCGTATCCGATGCTATGGGCGATGTCACGAAGCCGCAAATCCGTCTGCAGCATAAGCTGCTTGGCCCGGTCCAGACGGACCTTCGTCAAATAATCAAGCGCGCTAGTGCCATAAGTTTTTTTGAAAAGCTCGACATAATATTTAGGACTGACCTCGGCCATCGACGCCAGCAGATCGATGGAGATATCCTCCTTGTAGCAATGGTCGATATAGGCTTTGGACCGCTGCAGCGCTTCAGCCGTACCGCCGCCCGCACATTCCCGGTCTGCTGCAAGAATCAGATACACCAGCTCCGTGCCCTTCAGCTGAGCGCGCATCCGTTCAAGACCATCGGCACTCTCCAGCCCTTCATGGATATCCCGGCATAGCGCTGCGGCCTGGCCCGGAGGCAGAATTCGTGCCTCGTCCTCAAGTCCAAAAAGCCCGGTAAATTCCGGGCCGGTAATTAAGGCTGGGTAACGTGAAGGGTCTTGAAGCTGCAGGCAATCCAGCCTGACCATATACACCGACAATTCGCCGCCCTTCTCTGCCGTAAGGCCCAGTGTGCCTCCAGGAGGACACAGATAGGCATGGTCGGGACGGATGCGGTATCTGCCTGTGGCTCCGACCCATTGACCGCTGCCGCTTACAGGGATGATGACGGCGGCGGAGACCGTTAGCTGCTGCTCCAGCTCATCCCCATCCACGCCTGTAAATAGATCGATCCCCGTTACCCTTACGATAAGGCGTCCCGGATCGATCCCGCTCACGGTGCGCCGGACGGCAGACAAGTGCTCACTTCCAGCTAGTTGCTCAACCGGCATCGGAATCCCCTCTTTTCATTGATAATGATTATCATTATATCAAAAAGAGGAGCTAATGTCGGTAGAAAATAAAGTATTAGACTGTCGTTGTTTTTTATGGTAAGGTTCTCCGCGCTGACTATAACGGCAAGTTTTAAGAACTTTCTATCTGCTCATCTTAGCATCGCACTGGCAATTGTCAAAAAGTCCTCCCGACTGATCTCAAAATGACCGTAGCTGAAGGAAGTACCCCTCCATTAAAGAGTATCCCTGCCCTGGCACTCCTATCACAGATACGCCAGCTTCACTCAAAGCCTGAATATCCCGTAGATGGTTCTCACGCTTGTTTCAAATGTAGCGGCTAAATCCTCGGCTCGTAACGCTTCGTTACGCTGCAGCTCAAGCACTATGGCTAACAAACGATCCGTTTTGTTCATGCACTGCACCCTTTTCCGAGAGATTTTTTTATACCAGAGTTATTATATCAGGCTTTTTTTAAGAGAAAAGAGAGGTCAAATGCAATGTTGGTTGTCACACTTCGGGAGGGTCGATTCGTCAATATCATGTAGAGCCGAACAAGCGGTTCTAATAAAAAATTAAAGGAGTGGTACACATTAAATCAAGAATGGATAGTCCTGTTAAGGTTGTACCCGATGTATCCCAAGCTTTACAAGACCTGTCCAAAGCTCTGTTTGCATCCGCAGAGAAAACAGGTATTCCGAAGGGCATGCTCTTCCTTACGTATTTTCGGACAAGCCAAATTAATGGGGACAGCGCATGCGTCGAACTTCATTCGCGGAATGCCTTGGCGGCAGGCGAATCTATAGAGCGTATACTGGCGGTGTCGGCATGGCGTGATACGAAATGCTTCAATGACGCCGAGCATGCTGCCCTTGCACTTTGTGAATCGGTCACCCGAATCAATGACCGGGAAGTTCCCGTGCCGGACGAGATCTTTAATGAGGCGGCCCGTCACTACGATGTGGCTGCACTGGCTACCCTTATCGCAGGGTTCTCTACAGCGAACCTCTGGAATCGATTTAACGTCGCTACAAGACAGATCGCTGCATTTTCTGCAGACAAATAATGCATTAACGTCTCTACTCGTCAAGTCGCAGACGTTTTGGCCAAAAAATAAATCGGCAGTCGCCGCACAATGAAAACGGAGGTTTTTCCTTTTATGGCAACCGTACTTTATATTACAGCTCACCCGCGTGATGATGAGCGTTCCTATTCCATGACAGTAGGAAAAGAATTTTTACAAGTTTACCGTTCCACCAATCCGCAAGACGAGATCGTGCATCTCGATTTGTTTAAGATGGATCTCCCTCAACACGATGGTGACATATTGGATGCACGGGATAAGCTTAGACAAGGGGTGTCTTTCGATCAATTAACGCCTGCGGAGCAAAGTAAATTCGGACGTATTCTCCAAGTCATTGAACAAGTCGTAGCTGCAGACAAATATATTTTGGTCTCGCCGATCTGGAATTTTTCCTATCCGTCAGTTATGAAGAATTTTCTTGACGCAATCGTCCTTCCAGGAATGACGGTTAAATATAATTCTGACGGCACTAGAACCGTTGCGCTTAGCGGTAAAAAAGCAGTTCATATTCAAGCATCTGGAAGTATCTTGTCGCCTGGCTCAGGGGGGGCCTACGCAGATGATGAAATGGGGCACCGTCACATAAAAGCCATTCTGAACTTTTTAGGTTTAACGGATTTTCAAGGCATCTTTGTTGAAGGGATGCAAGAGTTCGCTGATCGAGCGGAGGAGTTCAAGGAAAAGGCGCTCCGAGAAGCGCGTCAAGTAGCGGAAAACTTCTAACAGCAAATGACGTGGATCTACTAGAGAAGGGAAGCTGTGCAAATGGCTTCCCTTGCTCTTTTTCGCAGTGGCTTGGACGGTCGCCTTGCAACAATTGCTCGATCTCGTCAACGAAATCGCCACTAAGGCAGGAAAAGGCTGTCGGCTCTGATTCAGCGTCAACTCCAGCACTGGGTTGCCAGTCTGCCCAGTTACATCAGGGCTTGTTTGCCGATTTCATGCTGCGAAAATTGAGTTTATCATCTATCTTCCGCTCTTCAAGATAAGTGAAATACTGTTTTAATGCATAGCAATAAGTCTTCAGTGTGTTGTTGCTTTTACCTGTCTGATCCAGGTATTTTAGATACTTCATCATAGGAACAACTGGAACACCTACCTCGTCCAACAGCAAATATCTCTTTGTATTATCATTAAGAATTCCTTCTTGTACTCTCACAACAAAACTCCCAACGAAAGCTTGTATCCTCAATATATTTTTATTTTTCAGTCTAATGTAGTGTAGTGCTTATGAAAAGTAAACAAGCCCATAACCGTATTTGGAAGTAAATTAATTTTCCAATTTATAAGGGTATGGGCTCTCTTTGCTCCTAAATAAGGCAGTGTAGGTTCTTA
>NZ_JBBPCC010000032.1:0-74748 GCF_038070315.1 Paenibacillus filicis
AGCCCCCCTCAAGATGAGATTTCCCAGTATGTAAGACCCCTTGTAGACGACGAGGTAGATAGGTTCGGGGTGGAAGCGCGGTAACGTGTGGAGCTGACGAATACTAATCGGTCGAGGGCTTATCCAATAGGTTTATGAAGGTAACCACTTCGTAAGCAAGCAGTTAAACAGCATTCAGCATGCTAAGTTTCGTATCCAGTTTTCAGGGCACAAACTCTGACTATAGGCTTGGAGAGATACCCAAGTGGCTCAAGGGGACCCTCTGCTAAGGGGTTAGACTGCGCAAGTGGTGCGAGGGTTCGAATCCCTCTCTCTCCGTTGATTTCTTATAACATGGCGGCGTAGCTCAGCTGGCTAGAGCGTACGGTTCATACCCGTAAGGTCGGGGGTTCGATCCCCTCTGCCGCTACCATATCCTTATTTCAGGTAAGGATTTATTTTTATGAAGGTCTATAATGTGGAGGCTTAGCTCAGCTGGGAGAGCATCTGCCTTACAAGCAGAGGGTCGGCGGTTCGATCCCGTCAGCCTCCACCATCTAATTTCATATGCCGTTGTAGCTCAATTGGTAGAGCAACTGACTTGTAATCAGTAGGTTGGGGGTTCAAGTCCTCTCGACGGCACCATTTCATGAGGAGCCGTGGTGTAGAGGCCTAACATGCCTGCCTGTCACGCAGGAGACCGCGGGTTCGAATCCCGTCGGCTCCGCCATGAATTACTTCCTGTGTAAACGGGATGAGAACCCCATGGGTTCGTCGAAGCTTAAGCTTCGTTAGCATTACTACGCAGTCTCGGAGTATAACGGAGAGTATCCCGTCGGCTCCGCCATGAATTTACTTTGTCATATCTTACATACGGCTCGGTAGCTCAGTCGGTAGAGCAGAGGACTGAAAATCCTCGTGTCGGCGGTTCGATTCCGTCCCGAGCCACCATAGTATCACGGAGGCTTAGCGAAGTGGCCAAACGCAGCAGACTGTAAATCTGTTCTCTGACGAGTTCGGTGGTTCGAATCCATCAGCCTCCACCATGTTCTTCGAGCCATTAGCTCAGTTGGTAGAGCACCTGACTTTTAATCAGGGTGTCGTAGGTTCGAGTCCTACATGGCTCACCATATATGTAAATGACAAAAGTCCTTCTATAATGAAGGACTTTTTTTATTAGCTATATCCGTTACTGACTCCCAGCCTGTCCCGAACGTCTTGCATGAGTGCAGGGCGTTACGGGACAGGTTCTTTGTTTACCAGTTTGACTTCAATGCGTGTTGTTTGAGGTAATCTGCCGTTCTATGGGCCAGGGCCATGACGGTATTGGTCGGATTGCCGGCTCCTGAGGTGACAAACATGCTGGAGCCGCACAGGAAGAGGTTGGGGATGTCATGGGACTGGCCGTAGCTGTTGACCACAGAGGTGTCCGGATCGTCACCCATGCGGCATCCGCCCATCAGATGGGCCGTGTCGGGTACAACGAACGCTGGGCGGCCTCCAGCAGCCTCTAGGATGCTGCTCATTCGCCCGACCGCATGATCGATCAGGCGCTTATCATTGTCGCCATAGCTGAACGTCACCCGGGCTACGGGCATCCCACGGGAGTCTTTCTCGTCACTCAGCGTAATCCGGTTATTGGGATCGGGAAGAACCTCCCCTACCATGGTGATCCGTGCGTAATAATTGTAATCGAGCATGGCTTCCCGGAGCCGTCTTCCCCATACCGGGGCTTGTCCCGGTCCAGAGGACTTGGCAAGACCTTGAGCGAAGCTGACCGGCTTGGCACCGTGGGCATGAAGCGTGTAGCCTTTGATGAAGCCTCGGGACTCCGAGGTTGTGTAGTACTCCTGTGTGGACGCGAGCACCGGTGTTCCTTTGTACAGGCGGACCTCCTGATCGAAGCGCGCATAAACATCATGACTGCTGTGCGTCATGAACGAGCGGCCTACCCAGCCGTTGCGATTAGCGAGCCCGTCAGGAAATTGGGCATTGGCCGAATTCAGCAGCAGACGGGGTGTCTCGATGACATGGGCAGCCAGAATGACGATGCGGGCACGCTGCTCATACATATTACTTTGATGCTCGAAGGTGACGCCGGTAGCTTTGCCCGCTGCATCGGTATTCACGCGCAGTACTGTACAGTCTGCGAGGACTTCGGCTCCAGCCCGGATGGCCCTTGGAATATGGACGATCAGCGTACTGAACTTGGCATTGGGCATGCAGCCTTGCTGGCAGAACCCTCGGTTAATGCAAGGGGGCCGATCCTCGAAAGGTGCAGATAAAATAGCGAGCGGAGTTACCGTCCAGGGAATGCCCAACCGTTCACAGCCTTCTGCGAATAGCTGGGCGTTAGGGCTGATCGGATCCCGCTCGGGATAAGGGTAGGGCCCGCGAAATGGCCCCCAGGGGAAATGCTTCGGGCCTGAGACCGCTATTTCACGCTCTACCTTGTGATAATAAGGCTCCAGATCGGCATAAGTGATCGGCCAGTCCTCGCCATGGCCTTCCAGGGTACGGCCTTGAAAATCCGTTTCGTGGAAACGAAGGAATACGCCTGTGAAGTGAGTGGTCCCCCCTCCTACGCCCCAGCCTGAATTATTAACGCCCATCTCCAGGGGATCAGCACCGTCCACTATACGTGTGTCTTGCCAGCCCAGCGATTGCATCGACAGCTCATCACTGGCGAAATCCCGCTGGGGATCGCGGAAGGGGCCAGACTCCAGCACAACGACCTTCATGCCGGCTTCGCTGAGCTCCTTGGCCAGTACGCCTCCGGCCGCTCCGGCTCCTACAATGACCACGTCGACTTCCTGTCCTTCATAGTTACGCTTCATCGTCTACGGGCACCTTCCTTGGCTCTTTGGCCTCCCAGGGGTCCGGCTCGCCCGGATGCATCCTGACATAACCGCGGGGATAAGCAGGTCCGCCATGGCCGATTTCCGACCAGATTTCGGGATGTGAATAATACGCGTCGATCGTCAGGCCGAGCAGCTTGTTAAACCAGGCGAGCACAGGCACATCCTTCCACAGATCAAGAGGCACCGCCTCTCCCTTGCAGAGCTCCTCCAGCATCGCTTGCTGGCGCTCAGGTGTAAGATGGAAGTAACGCTTGGTATACAGCGTCTGACACGCTGTATCGAGCGCCAGGAGGCCGGCTCGTATCAGTTGAGGGGCAGCGGGGATACCGGGCTGCCGCTGACTCTCTTTCCCCTGATCCAAGGTCTGGTCGATATGGTCGAGCACGTACTGGCATACCTCCGGCCGGTCATCATCCATAATCAGGCAGCAGAGCGTGCGCAACATCTCGGCTTCCACCGGCGTCAGGAAGTTATAGGTGCCGGATGTAAGAAGCCTGTCCATGACAAGGCGGCGGGTATGCGGATCCCATTCGTCCCGTTGGCTCATGATATCGTAGGAAGGATAGCGGGTTAGACGCTTGATAGTCATCGCTAAAGCTTCACCTCCAGTAATAGGCCAGCAGACCAAGAACGCTGATCGCACTGTACAGGACGGGCATCACGATCGGGGGGCCGGACAGAAAGTTACGCAGGGTATACCCGCCTACGCGTACCCTGACTCCGTGTACGTGATAGTACAGGCCCGCAGAGCCGATAACGACTCCCACCCACATCAGCAGCGAGAAAAAGGTCAGCAGTTGAGCGCTGCGGGCGGAGGCGAGCCAGAGGCCCGCTAGACTGAATACGGGAGAGGCAAGGACGGGAGCCCACATGGATTTATGATGGAAATTTTGTCTGTAGTGGGAAAGCGTTACTTGAAGGCCTAAGGCCAGATAGGCCAGGCCGACGAATAAATAAACCAGTCGCTCTAAGGACCAATTGTCCCAGTTCATGCAGTGGCCTCCTATAAATCAAAGTACATCCGACCTTCTGGATAGCGGCAGCGGATGCTCGGGAAGAGAGAACCTTTGTATTTTTCCCAGCAAATCTGAAGTTTATCCTACATTTAGCACGGCCGCCAGGTAATACGGAAGTTTCCAATTCAGGGAATTGTTTTCGAACAGCAAAGGCAGGAATTTCTTGTTCGTTCTAGACGGCTGATTGTACAATTCGAATAAAAATAGGAGAAACTGCAGGCAGACCGCGAGTTTTCCCGCTCTGTAGCAGTAGCAAGGCCAAGATCTCACTCCGGCACCAAGCCGCGTGAATCTTGGCTATTTGTGGTCCGGTTGGAAGCAGAATACGAAGGCAGGAAGTTATTGAGCAGTGCGCTTGGTTTTTCTCCCATGGTAATCTGTGAGGGCAAGGGCAGAGTATGCCCGACATGGATAATACTTAACAATCTGGGAGGAACATCATGAAGATTCCATACCTCGCGATCCGCACCGCAGGCATGACAGCGGCAGTTGCCATTATGTTAACGGGAGCGCTTGCAAGTACCGTTTCCGCTGCGTATGACGACATGGATGCCGTATCCCTCGCTGAGAAAATGGTAGGGAAAGGCTATACGGCAAGCGGGGAAACGCCATCCGAAGGGTTTGATGCTTCCGGACTCACCACGTACATTTTCCAAACGCTTAACTACCAAATGCCACGCAATCTGGATGACCAGTTCACGATGAACAAGCCTCAGGTGAAGTCGATAGCCGATGCCGAGCCTGGCGATGTGCTGTTCTTCGGGAGCCATAACAAGCCTAGTTTCTCGGGCATCTATACGGGAGGCGGCAAGATGGTGCTGGCATTGAGCAGCAAGTCAGAGGTGGTCACGCGCAGCGTCAACGACTTCAAGAGCCAGTATCTGGGCGGGCGACGGATTTTGTCCGCGAAGGACCGGCTTCGTGTGAATTTGATTTTGACGGCTCAGCAATACCTGGGAGTGCCTTATGATTTCGGTGCGAAGTACGGTCAGACCAAGACCTTCGACTGCTCCTCCTTCATGAAGTGGATTTTCAACAAATACGACATCGACCTGCCTCGCGTCTCACGGGATCAGGCGAAGGAAGGGACCTTCGTCAGCCGCAGCAATCTGGCGGCAGGAGACTTGGTATTCTTCACGACCCGGGATTCGGGAGGCAAGATCGGACATGTCGGCATGTATGTCGGCAATGGCATGATGATTCATACGTTCGGAGAGGGCGGAGTCAAGTTCAGCACGATCGCCAGCGGGTGGTGGGACGATCATTACGTGACCGCACGCCGGGTCATCCGATAAGAGAAGCACGGAGAGCGAAAGGGAGCCGAGGCTCCCTTTTTTGTTGTCCGGCAGGGGGATTGTGCTACAATATAAAGAGGAAGCGCCTTCAAGCGCGCATCCGTAGAGAGAATGTATGCGGCAAGCAAGGATTATGCGACAGCCGCTGCAGCTAAGGAGAGGGAGCCTCAGGATGGATTGGGAACTCATACGACAGCAAATCGAAGGCGTATTAGGCATTGCCGTAAGCGTTGAAAAACGGTCCTCAGAGGATTGGTCGAAGCTGGTGAAGGAGCAGGGAGCTCCGGCCGCAGGTCTTGCAAGCTCTGGAATAGCGGCGGGCGAATTCGTTTATGTCCCGGTTCAAAAGGAAGGGCAGGACATGCTGCTGCTGAAGTTTCCGGCCGCAGGTATCACCGAGCGGGAGCGCCAACTGATCGCGCTGATGCTCGACTCCCGCAAGTCGCAAGAGAAGAAATCCATGGCTCCCAGCGGAGAAGAAGAGCGCAAGGCCGCCTTGATCCGTGAATGGTTCAAGGGCCAGCAGGAGCTCGGCTATGTGCAGGCGGAGCTGCCGGATACCCTGGTCTCTCAGTTGTCTCTATATTCCACTAAAATCCCGCTCTTGGTATACGTCGATCAGACGACATCGCGGCGGGTGCATTATACCGATCTCAAGAAGCTGCTCGAGTCGTTCTTCGACGCTTCGATCACTTTAATTCCTCTGACGGACAAGGAGTGGCTGGTGCTTGGGCCGGAAAAGATTCTAGCGATGGATCTCGGCGATGAACGCGCTGATTCGTCGGAAGAGACGCTGGAGGACCGGCTGGCCACACTGGGCTACGGACTCCATGAGATGCTCGAGAATGAGTGGGTCGGAGAATGTCACCTGGCTGTTCACTACCCGATGCTCCCGGCCAAGTCGCTGTACTCGGCTATTCTGCAGCTGCGCGAGACGATCATGCTGGGGAGGACCTATCATATTGGCAGCAATATGCATCTGCCGTGGGAGCTTCAACTGGAGAAGCTGGTTCATCTGATCCCTGACGGCGAGAAGGCGAATTTTCTCGAACGGGTGCTGAAAAGACTGGACCTCGCGTTTGATTCGGAGACGATGACAACGCTCGAGCATTTCTTCCAGTTGGACTGTAATGTCAGTGAAACGGCCAAGAAGCTGTACATTCACCGCAACACGCTGTTGTATCGGCTGGACAAGTTCAAGCAGGAGACCGGACTTGACGTGAGAACGTTTAATCACGCCGTGCTTGTGAAGATTGCCATGCTATTGTACAAAGTAACGAAAAGAAAGTGATTTTTTTGTGAAGATTGTGCATAGTCAGCGCTTAGCGCGTGAGGTATGATTTAAACATATTCAGATACCATCTCGTAGGGGGAATTAATCATGGCAGGTGTACGTTTGAACCACATCGTTAAAAAATATCCGGGTGCGACGGAATCGACAGTTAAAGATTTTCACTTGGACATCAAGGATAAAGAGTTTCTCGTACTTGTAGGAGCTTCCGGTTGTGGGAAATCGACGACACTTCGTATGATCGCTGGCCTTGAGGAAATCACGGAAGGCGAGCTGTACATCGGCGACCGCCTTGTAAACGACGTTGCTCCTAAAGACCGCGACATCGCGATGGTGTTCCAGTCTTACGCTTTGTATCCGCACATGAACGTTTATCAAAACATGGCTTTCGGTTTGAAGTTGCGTAAGTTCAAGAAAGCCGACATCGACGCTCGCGTTCGCGAAGCTGCGAAAATTCTCGACATCGAGCACTTGCTCGACCGTAAACCGAAGGCTCTCTCCGGTGGTCAGCGTCAACGTGTTGCCTTGGGCCGCGCTATCGTCCGTGAACCACAAGTGTTCCTGATGGATGAGCCGCTCTCCAACTTGGATGCCAAGCTGCGCGTACAGATGCGTGCTGAGATCACGAAGCTGGTTAAACGTCTTGAAACAACGACGGTTTATGTAACGCATGACCAAACAGAAGCCATGACGATGGGCGACCGTATCGTCGTTATGGATAAAGGAATCATCCAACAGGCAGCTACGCCTGAAGAAATTTATAACTTCCCGGTTAACATTTTCGTTGCCGGCTTCATCGGATCGCCTTCGATGAACTTCATTCACGGCAGCTTCACTGAGCAAGGCGGCAGCTTGTACTTCCGCGCTTCCGGTGTGAACCTGCAAGTTCCTGAAGGCAAAGCGAAAATTCTTCGCGATAAAGGGTATACTAACAAAGAAGTAACCCTGGGTGTTCGCCCGGAAGATCTTCATGAAGAAGCGATCTTCATCGAGGCATCCCCGAACTCCGTCGTGAACGCACACATCGAAGTGGCTGAAAACCTTGGTCACGAGTTGCAAATTCACTTGGCCGGACTCGGCACGAACAATATCGTAGCACGCGTAGACGGACGTTCGGGCTTCCACGAAGGACAAAACGTAAAGCTGGCTATCGATATGAACAAAGTTCACTTCTTCGACAAGGAAACAACGGCGTCCATCCTGCTGAACGCTTAATTAGATTCAACACCAAAACCAGCCTGTCACAGGCTGGTTTTTTGCTATGAGAAGGTTTGGGTGAGCGGTATCAACCGCACAACGCTTCCAGCGGTTGATTTATGCGCCCGATTCCGATACGATGAGCATATTGGGATAAAAAGGAGTCGAACCACTTGGGTAAAAAAGTCAGAGTAGCGGATATGGTGAAAGAGTTTCAGCTTGAAATCATTTGCGGCGAAGAAGGCTTGAAACGCCCGATTACGACCGCCGACCTATACCGGCCTGGCCTGGAGATGGCGGGCTATTATGAGTTTCATCCGCATGACCGCGTCCAAATTCTCGGGAAAACAGAGCTGACCTTTTTTGAGGGACTAACGCCTGAATTTCGTGTAGAGCGGATGAACTGGCTGTGCGCGCCTCAGGAGACGCCCTGCATCATCTTAAGTCGCGGCCTGGAGGCTCCGATTGAGCTGCTGCATGCGGCGAGCGAGCATCAGGTTGCCGTACTCCGCACCCCTATGGCTACGACGATTCTGGCCAGCCGCGTGACGAACTTCCTGGAGAACCGTCTAGCGCCGTCTACGACGATCCACGGGGTCTTGGTCGATGTTTATGGCATCGGTATGCTGATATCCGGCTCAAGTGGGATCGGGAAAAGCGAAACGGCACTGGAGCTTGTGAAGAGAGGACATCGGCTGATCGCGGATGATGCGGTTGAAATTCGGCAGACAGCGGATCATACGCTGATCGGGAATGCACCCGAGCTGATCCGGTATTTGCTCGAAATCCGCGGAATCGGCATTATTAATGTGATGACGTTATTCGGGGCGGGCGCTGTACGTACGGCTAAGAAAATCTCAGTGGTCTGCAAACTTGAGAACTGGCAGCAAGATAAGCAGTATGACCGTCTGGGTCTGGATGAAGAGACGACACGTATTATCGACACCGATATTCCGCTCGTGACCATACCTGTGCGGCCTGGGCGAAATCTGGCTGTTATCATCGAGGTTGCGGCGATGAATTACAGACTGAAGCGGATGGGCTATAACGCAGCGCTGCAATTTACGAATAAACTAACGGAATCCTTGAATGACGATATGGACGACTTGGAATAGAAGCTTCGAGATAAGGGAGACGAAAATATTATGTTTCTAGCTTTGAATCCAATTGCTTTTTCGCTCGGACCGATCAGCGTACATTGGTACGGCATCATTCTAGGTACTGCAGCCTTAATCGGACTTGTCCTGGCTATCCAAGAGGGCAAGCGTTTCGGCATTCCATCGGATTTTTTCATGGATCTGCTGCTGATTGGCGTACCTTCCGCGATTATCGGAGCGAGAATTTATTATGTGGCTTTCAAATGGGAGGATTACCGGGATAACTGGGTCGACGTCTTCAAGATCTGGAACGGCGGTATCGCGATCTATGGCGCTTTGATCGGGGCGATCATCGCGGCGCTGATCTATGTAAGGCGCAAGGGATATTCGTTCTGGCGAATTGCGGATATTTGTGCTCCAGGTTTGATCGTCGGACAAGCCATCGGCCGTTGGGGTAACTTTATCAATCAGGAAGCTCATGGCGGGCCGGTGCTGGAGTCCTTTTTACGCGATAATCTTCATCTGCCGAACTTTATCGTGAATCAGATGATGATTGAAGGCACGTTCTACCATCCGACCTACCTGTATGAATCGCTATGGAATTTGGTCGGGCTAGTGCTTCTGTTTATTTTGCGGAGACAAAAATTCTTGCGCTCCGGCGAGCTGTTCCTCAGCTACTTCATCTGGTATTCCATCGGTCGCTTCTTCATCGAAGCCTTCCGGACGGACAGTCTGGACTTTACCGGGCCTCAATGGCTGGCTTCATTGATGAACGGTCTGTGGTCGCCGATGCATGCATTCGGCTTCGAGCAAGGCGCCTTGACGTATGGCGGCAATGTGCGGATCTCCCAGCTGCTCGCTCTGCTGATTGTTGTAGCAGCGATAACGCTGATTGTGGTCAGAAGGCGTACCGGGGCATCGGCTGAGCGCTATGCGGATCCTATCGTGTCTACAATTGGCTTGGCTACCCAAGCTACCGAGCAGGTTAGCGGGGCGCCTGGTGCAAGCCAGGCAGACATGCACGGAGATACAGAGAAAGCGCATGACGATCAAAGCAGCGAAAACCCCAGTAACGATCAAGAAGAATCCCATAAAGAGCATGTTAAGAAAGAACCATCCAACAAAGAAGAGAGCAGCTAGGATGAATGAAAGCCTCGCTAGGCTTATAGCCGGAGCAGGCCGGAGCCGATGACACATAATCACCAACGGTCATCTCATCCGATGGACGGCTGCAAGCAGAAGGAGTGCATGAACATGATTTCAACGGTACTGTTTGACCTTGATGGAACGATTCTGGACACGAATGAACTTATTATTCAGTCGTTCTTGCATACCTTCACGGGTGTTACGCCAGAACCGGTAACGCGGGAGCATATTATACCGAATATGGGCCGCCCTCTGCATGAGCAGATGGTATTCTTCTCCGGCCGCGAAGAAGTAGAGGATCTGATCCTCAAGTACCGGGAGTACAACATCAGACGGCATGATGAGCTTGTGACGGCATTTCCCCATGTACCGGAGACGCTCGCTCGTCTCAAGGCAGCAGGGCTTAAGCTAGGAGTCGTCACAAGTAAAATCCGCAAAACCTCAGAAATGGGCCTTCGGTTGACGGGAATTTTCGAATATTTCGATACTATAGTGACGGTGGAAGAGGTTGAGAAGGCCAAGCCGGACCCCGAAGGAATTTTGAAGGCGCTGCAGGTGTTCGGCGCAGATATTTCCGAAGCTGTGATGGTGGGCGATAGCCACTATGACATCGAAGCTGCTCGTAATGCCGGCGTTCCATCGGTAGGCGTATCCTGGTCGCTGAAGGGGATCGAGTATTTGCAGGCTTACAGTCCGACTTACGTAATAGACGATATTCGCGAACTACTGCCGATCGTCGGCGTTGAAGGAGCAATCACGGTTGAGAGAGACGGAACGGTATCCGGTTGACGGTCCTAATTCTTTATGGCAGGTATACAGTACGATCAGCCGCTGGAAGGCTGTCCGTAACTTCGTGTTCATCCAGATTTCGAGGTATGCACCCTCTCTTCCCCTGAAACGGTGGATTTACCGCCGGATTCTTGGGATGAAGGTGGGGGAGCATGCTTCTTTTGCCTTGATGGTGATGGTGGATGTCTTCTTCCCGGAGAAAATTGAGGTCGGCGACAACACGATCATCGGCTATAACTCCACCATTCTGACGCATGAATACTTGATCAAGGAGTATCGGCTCGGGCGGGTGCGAATCGGTTCGCATGTGATGATCGGGGCCAATACGACGATTCTCCCCGGGGTGACGATCGGGGATCATGCCGTGGTTGCGGCGGGCTCAGTCGTATATAAGGACGTGGCTCCCTACAGCTTCGTCGGGGGAAACCCGATGAGGGTGATTCGGGAGGATGTCAGGCAGGAGACCGTCGCCGAGAGGTGAAAGCAAGTCCGGTCTGAGAGCGAGAAGACCTTCCTAGATGAACGCGTGAGGGCGAGGACATTGGGGACAGGTCATGAAGGGGCATGACACGCCTTGGAAATTCGCCATCAGGGCGATCTATAAGAGCCTCGGAGAGCCAGGGAATTAAGGCTTCAAAGGCCAAACGGGCCGTTCGTGCACCATTGACGGAGTATAAAATCCATGTTAGACTTACGAATACATTCTTTATTTTGGTAGTATGGTAGCACATTAGCGAACTAAAGTAAATAACTAACGATAGCAGGGTGAATGCCGGTGTCCAAACCTAAAGTATTTGAAAAGCCGATAGGTGTGAAGGATTACTTGCCCGAGGCCGCTGCCAAGCTGCGCAGCATCGAGCTGAAGGTGATGCAATGTATGGAGCGCTGGGGTTACCGAGAGATTATTACACCAACGCTGGAATACTACGACACGGTCGGGGTAGCTAGCTCGACAGAGGATAAGAAGCTATTTAAGCTGCTGGACCGCAATGGTACGACGCTGGTGCTGCGTTCCGACATCACAGCACCGATCGCACGGGTCGTATCGTCGCTGCTGCGGGAGCACCGGTTCCCGCTGCGGCTGTCTTACCATGCGAACGTATTCCGTGCGATTGAAGCGGAAGCTGGACGCGATGCGGAGTTCTTCCAGGCGGGCGTTGAGCTGGTCGGCGATGCGTCCAGCGAGTCGGATGCGGAGGTTATCGCGCTGGCAGTCGCTTGCTTGCAGGCAGCGGGCGTCCAGCAGTTCAAGATTGCGGTCGGCCATGTCGGCTTCTTGAACGGCTTGTTCCAGGAGACGCTGCAGGAACGCCAGGACGCACAGACCCAGCTCAAGGCTTGCCTGTTGAACCGCGACTATGTCGGCTATCGTGAGGCACTGAAGGGTCTGGGGCTGTCTGCCTCGGTACAGTCGGAGCTGGACGGCATTCTTCGTCTGCGTGGAGGTCAGGAGATTTGCGGTCAGGCGCTTCAATTGACCTCAGACCCTGTAGCGCAAGCGGCGATCGAGCATCTGTGCGAGGTTTGGGATGTGCTTGAAGCTTATGGCGTCAGCGAGCATGTACTGATCGATCTGACGATGATCGGGGATTTCTCTTACTATACGGGGATGACGTTCGAAGGCTACGCCTCCGACCTGGGCTTCCCGGTGTGCAGCGGAGGACGGTACGACAACTTGCTGGCGCAGTTTGGCCGGCCGGCTCCGGCAACGGGCTTTGCACTCAAAACCAACCGTATTCTCGAGGTGGTCAGCAAGAGAGCGGCCAGCGAGCCGGAAAGCCGCGTGCTGATCGTGTATACGGCGGACAATCGGTCTGCGGCGCTCGCGGAAGCGGGATCGCTAAGAGCGGAAGGCCACGCGGCAGTGGAGACGCTGCTCGTAGAGAATGCCGGGGGATATGAGAAGACCGCACAAGCGGACGGTACGGTTGTGGTGCGCGATGTCGTGTATCGCAGCGTGATTGAGTTTGTGAAGTAAAGGAGCGGGGAACTGATGCAGGAGTTATTGAAAGTGGCTATGCCCAAGGGGCGCATCTACAAGCAGGCCTCCAAGCTGTTCCGCCAAGCGGGGCTGACGATACCGGAGGAGACGGATGAGTCGCGCAAGCTGATTATCGCTGTGCCCGAGGCCAATATGGAATTCATCATGGCGAAGCCGGTGGACGTACCTACTTATGTAGAGTACGGCGTAGCGGATATCGGCGTCGTCGGCAAGGATGTTCTGATGGAGGAGAACCGCGATGTCTACGAGCTGCTGGATCTGGGCATCGCCCGCTGCCGGATGTCGGTCATCGGTCTGCCGGACTGGAAGCCGGTGTTGAATCCGCGTGTGGCGACCAAGTATCCTAATGTAGCTTCCCAATATTTCCGGGAGCGGGGTCAGCAGGTAGAGGTTATTAAGCTGAACGGGTCCATCGAGCTGGCGCCTCTGATCGGGCTGGCTGACCGGATCGTCGATATGGTCGAAACTGGCAGTACGATCCGGGAGAACGGACTGGCCGAGCATGAGGAAATTTTCTCGATCACCAGCCGTCTGATTGCCAACCGAGTCAGTTACCGGATGAAGAACAATGCAATCCAGGCGTTGTGTGATCGACTGCAGCCCGTTATCTCGGCTGTACTTGCGGCGAAGAAATAACTAGCTATATGCAGAAAGGAGGCTCCTGGCTTATGAAAGTGATTCCGGCGTCTGAATTTTCATTAAAGCGCGAGGTCGAGTACGGCTCCCCCGAGCAAAATGAGCGCGTGCGATTCATTATAGAGGAAGTGCGTCAGCACGGAGATGAGGCCCTGCGCCGTTTTGCCAAGGAGTTCGACCGCGTCGAGCTGCAGGAGCTGCGCGTGAAGGATAGTGAAATCCAGGATGCCTACGGCAAGGTAGACCAGGAATTTCTGGAGGCGATCCGTGAGGCTGCGGTTAACATCCGCCGCTTCCACGAGAAGCAGCTTCGTTCGTCCTGGATGGATCTGCAGCCAGATGGCACGATTCTTGGCCAAGTCATGCGTCCTCTGCGCCGGGTAGGCTTGTATGTCCCAGGTGGCAAGGCGGCGTATCCATCCTCTGTGTTGATGAATGCGATCCCGGCCCAGGTGGCAGGGGTGCCGGAGATCGTGATGGTGACGCCTCCTGCGACGGCTGGCGTCGAGGGGATCGACCCCCATATTCTCGTAGCAGCGGCCGAGGCTGGCGTGCGCGAGATTTACCGGGTCGGCGGCGCTCAGGCGGTCGCTGCACTCGCCTATGGTACGGAGTCGATCGCTCCGGCCGATAAGGTCGTCGGGCCGGGCAATATTTACGTGGCGCTGGCCAAGCGCTACGTGTTCGGCGTCGTCGATATCGACAGCATCGCAGGTCCCAGCGAGATCGTCGTGCTGGCCGATGAGTTCGCGGACGCTTCATACATTGCGGCCGATCTGCTGTCACAGGCGGAGCATGACGAGATGGCGTCGGCCATCCTGGTTACGCCGTCGGAGACGCTGGCGCAGGCCGTGAAGCTGGAGGTGGAGCGCCAACTGGCTGAGCTGCCGCGGCGTGAGATCGCGGAGCAGTCGATCCGCGACTACGGGGCGATCCTGACGGTGTCTACGCTGGAGGAAGGTATCGATATCGTCAACCGTCTGGCACCGGAGCATCTGGAGATTCTGGTGCAGGAACCGTTCGCCTATATCGGCAAGATCGAGAATGCCGGGGCGATTTTCCTCGGTCCATACAGCTCGGAGCCGGTGGGCGACTACTTCGCCGGTCCGAACCATGTACTGCCGACCAATGGCACGGCAAGATTCTCATCACCGCTGAACGTGGACCACTTTATGAAAAAATCGAGCGTGATCTATTACAGCAAGGAAGCGCTGCTGCGCGACGGCGGCAAGATTATGTCGCTCGCCCGGCACGAAGGGCTGGAGGCGCATGCGCGCGCCATTGAAATCCGTTTGGAGAAAGAAGGGGACTCTCGTGGCTGAGTTGGAACAAGGAACAGGAGCGGCTTCGCAGCCTGTACGCCGGGCGGAAGTATCGCGCCGGACGAATGAAACCGATATTCAATTGGCATTTCAAGTAGATGGTACCGGGGTGTCCGAGATTGAAACGGATGTACCGTTCCTCAATCATATGCTGGATCTGTTCACCAAGCATGGACAGTTCAACCTGAAGGTGGACGCCAGAGGCGATGTGGAGATCGACGATCACCACACGGTCGAGGATATCGGCATCTGTCTCGGACAGACGCTGCGCGAGGCGCTAGGCGACAAGCGGGGCATCAAACGGTATGCGAGCGTATTTATTCCGATGGATGAAGCGCTGGCTCAAGTGGTCATCGACATCAGCAACCGGCCTCACTTCGAATACCGGGCGGAGTATCCTTCGGCGACCGTAGGCAGCTTCACGACGGAGCTTGTGCATGAGTTTCTATGGAAGTTCGCGCTGGAGGCGCGCATCACGCTGCATGTGATCGTGCATTACGGCCATAACACACACCACATGATCGAGGCAATATTCAAGGCGCTCGGACGCGCCCTTGACGAAGCGACGAGCATCGATCCCCGCGTCCAGGGAGTTCCGTCGACGAAAGGGGTTCTGTAGCCATGATCGCCATCATCGATTACGGCATGGGCAATCTGCACAGCGTGAGCTCTGCGGTGGAGCGGCTCGGCTATGAGGTGCGCATCACGTCGGATGAGCGCGAGCTGCTTGAGGCGGACGGCGCGATTCTGCCGGGCGTCGGCGCATTCGGCGACGCGATGGAGCATCTGCGTGCGTCGAAGCTCGATGAGGCGACCAAGGCGTATGCGGCGAGCGGCAAGCCGCTGCTGGGCATTTGCCTGGGCATGCAGCTGCTGTTCTCGCGAAGTGAGGAGCACGGCTTGAACGACGGGCTGAACCTGCTGCCGGGCGAGGTGGTCCGCTTCCAGGGCGAATACAAGGTGCCGCATATGGGCTGGAACCGGCTGGCTTTTCACCAGGAGAGTCCGCTGTTCGCAGGCTTGGAGGAGGGACATGTGTACTTCGTCCACTCCTACCATGTCCGGCCGGAGCAGGCAAGCGATCTGCTGGCGACGACGGATTACTACCAGCAGGTGACGGCCATCGTCGGCCGCGGCCATGTGTACGGCATGCAGTTCCATCCCGAGAAAAGCGGCAGCGTCGGCATGAAGCTGCTCGATAACTTTTTGAGATTATGCGACATCAAACCCAAGGGCTAACCCCTGACGCTGTGGAGGAATCGAAACCATGTCTTCATTCATCATTTACCCCGCGATCGATATCCGGGGCGGCAAGTGCGTTCGTCTGATCCAAGGTGATTATAAGCAGGAAACGGTATATAACGAAAACCCGCTCGAGGTTGCGAAGGCTTGGGAAGCTCAAGGTGGCAAATGGATCCATCTGGTCGATCTGGACGGCGCGAAGGCCGGCAAGCCGGTTAATGACAAGCTGATCGGCGATATCGCCCAAGCGGTAGGTGTACCGGTACAGGTAGGCGGCGGCATCCGGACGGAGGCTGACGTCGATTATCTGCTGTCGCTGGGTGTGTCCCGCTTGATCCTGGGGACGGCGGCCATTGAGGACCGCGCGTTCGTTAGTCGGGTGCTGCAGAAGCACGGCGAGAAGATTGCGATCGGGCTGGATGCGCGCGACGGTTATGTGGCGACACGCGGCTGGCTGGAGACGTCGGCGGTCAAGGCCGATGAGCTGGCTGTAGAGTTAGCGCGGGAAGGCGCACGCACCTTCATCTTCACCGACATCTCCCGCGACGGGATGATGCAGGGGCCGAATGTGGAAGCGATCGTAAGCCTCGCGAAGGTATCGGGGCAGACGGTCATCGCCTCCGGCGGCGTGAGCCAGTACGAGGATCTGCAGAAGCTGGCTGAGCATGCGGAGGAAGGCGTCGGCGGTGCGATCGTCGGCAAGGCGCTGTACACCGGCAGCATTCAACTGGCGGAGGCTCACGCGCTGGTATAGCAGCAGGCATAGCCGCCGCAGCCCAGGACAGCGTCTTGCGTTGCGTGCGGCTCGACTGATAGAAAGGGGTACAGCGATGCTGACCAAACGGATTATTCCTTGTCTCGATGTGAAGGACGGCCGGGTCGTGAAGGGCGTGAATTTCGTCAATCTGCGCGATGCGGGCGATCCCGTCGAGCTGGCGGCGCTCTATGACCGCGAAGGAGCCGATGAGCTCACGTTCCTCGACATCTCGGCTTCGCATGAAGGTCGCGCGACGATGATCGAGGTCGTGCAGAAGACGGCCGAGCAGATCACGATCCCCTTCACGGTCGGCGGAGGCATCGCCACCGTGGACGATATGAAGCGGCTGCTGCGCGCAGGCGCGGACAAGATCGGGATCAATACAGCGGCCGTACGCAACCCGCAGCTCGTGTCGGACGGTGCGCGCCGCTTCGGCTCGCAGTGCATCGTGGTCGCCGTGGATGCCCGCTTTAACCAGGCCTGGGGCGAGTGGGAAGTATTCACGCATGGTGGCCGGAACGGAACCGGCATCAAGGCGCTGGAATGGGTGAAGGAGATCGAGCGCCTCGGCGGGGGCGAGATTCTGCTCACCAGCATGGATGCGGATGGGACGAAGGACGGCTTCGATCTGGCGCTGACCAAGGCGGTATCGGAATCGGTGTCGATTCCTGTCATCGCCTCCGGTGGAGCGGGTAAGAAGGAGCATTTCTACGACGTGTTCGCAGAGGCGAAGGCGGACGCGGGACTAGCTGCTACAATTTTCCATTACAAAGAAATGACGATCCAGGAAGTTAAGGATGACCTGAGGGAAAAAGGAGTGGAAGTGCGATGAGCGGCAATAGCGTAACGGCAACGAGCCTGGAAGAGCTCGTGAGCACCATCAAGTGGGATGCGCACGGTCTGGTGCCTGCAATCGTGCAGGACGCGGCCAGCAAGGAAGTACTGATGATGGCTTATATGAACAGTGAATCGCTGGGCAAAACGCTGGAATCGGGCGAGACCTGGTTTTGGAGCCGGTCCCGCAGCGAGCTGTGGCATAAGGGCGCGACAAGCGGGCATATCCAGAAGGTGAAGTCGCTCCGGTATGATTGCGATGGCGATACGCTGCTGGTATTGGTCGATCAGGCCGGCCCGGCCTGCCACACCGGCAGCTACAGCTGCTTCTTCCATGACGTGAAGCTCGGGGCGCTCGCCGGCGAGCAGGCACCGGAAGGCATCAAGGATACGGTAGGAGCTGACCGCTTCGCGATCCTGAATACGCTGGAAGCGACGATCGCCCAGCGCGATGCGGAGCGTCCGGAGGGTGCTTACACGACCTATCTGTTCGAGAAGGGCGTCGACAAAATTCTTAAGAAGGTCGGCGAGGAATCGGCTGAGGTCATCATCGCTGCCAAGAATCGCGATCCGGTCGAGCTGCGCTGTGAGGCCAGCGACTTGATCTTCCATCTGATGGTGCTGCTGCGCGAGCAGAAGCTGCCGCTGGATCATGTCCTGCAGGAGCTGGATCACCGTCACAATAAAAAGAAATAGGAGCTAACAGCTATGCGCATCGATTATCACACGCATCATGTGCGTTGCGGTCATGCGTCGGGTGAGCTCGAGGAGTACGTGTTGAAGGGCATTGAGCTCGGACTGGTCCAACTGGGCCTCTCCGATCACATGCCCTTGCTCCATGTAGACCCAGCGACATACCTGCCGGGCATGGCCATGCCGATGGAGGAATTGCCGAATTATGTCGAAGAAGCGTTCCGGCTGCAGGAGAAGTATAAGGACCGCATCGACATCCGCGTCGGCCTGGAAGGCGACTATATCGAAGGGTACGAAGCGGAGATCGGGCAGATTGTCCAGGCCTACCCTTGGGATTATGTGATCGGCTCGGTGCATTTCCTGGGCGAATGGGACATTACCGATTACCGGCAGACCGACGGTTGGAAGGAACGGGATGCCTATGAGGTATACAGCCAATACTATGACGCGGTCAAGAAGGCTTGCCAGACGGGCTTCTACGATTATATCGGGCATATCGATGTGATCAAGCGGTTCGGCTTCAAGCCGGAGCAAAGTGTGGAGCATCTGGAGAGGGAAGCGCTGGAAGCGGTGAAGGCGGCAGGTCTCGCGATCGAGCTGAATGCTTCCGGTCTGCGAATGCCCGTAGAGGAAATGTTCCCCAGTCGCCGGATGCTGGAGTACGCGCTGGAGCTGGGAATTCCGGTCACGATCGGGTCTGATGCCCATCAACCGGAGCGGCTTACTCAGTATTTGGATCAGGCGATCATTTTGTTGAAAAATGTCGGTTTTAACGAATTAGCCACATTTAGGTGCCGGAAACGGACAATGTTGCCTATTGGATTCGACACTTTTGATGTATAATGAATGAGGGACATTCTAAAGATTATGTGAAGAGCCTAGTGCTCGTACTGCTCAAGACTACCGGATCTGAGCGCGTCAAACGAACCATGTACCAAAGAAGAAAGCGGAGGTAACCATGTACAGCGACAAAATGAAGATTTTCTCGGGTTCGTCCAACCCGAAACTAGCGGAGCGCATCTGTGCGGAACTCGAGGTGCCGCTGGGTCAAATTCAGCTTTCCCGATTCAAGAGTGGTGAAATCTACTGTCTCTATGAGGAAAGCATCCGCAACTGCGACGTTTTCCTCGTGCAAACGTTCTCTCATCCGATCAACGAGAACTTTATGGAGCTGCTCGTCATGATGGATGCGGCCAAACGTGCATCAGCGAGAACGATCAACCTTGTCGTTCCATACTATGGTTATTCCCGCCAAGAACGTAAAGCCGCACCGCGGGAGCCGATTTCGGCCAAGCTCGTAGCGGACCTGCTGACGGCTGCAGGGGCCGACCGTGTCATTACGATCGACCTGCATGCTCCGGCGATTCAAGGCTTCTTCAACATCCCAGTGGATCATTTGACAGCGCTGGATTTGGTTTCCGATTATATTAAGCGTCTGAACATCGTTAATCCGATCATCGTGTCTCCGGACGCAGGACGCGCCACGACGGCCGAGAAGATGGCTAACATCCTCGATGCTCCGTTCGCAATGATGATCAAGAAGCGTCCGGCTCACAATGAATCCGTCATTACCCATGTTATCGGTGAAGTCGCAGGCTGTACGCCGATCATCATCGAGGATCTGATTGATACGGGTACGACGATCGTCAATGTCGTCGAAGGTCTGAAGGAACGCGGCGCCCATGACGCTTATGTCTGCGCGACGCATCCAGTGTTCTCCGGCCCGGCGCTGCAGCGGCTGGACCATCCGAACATCAAGGAAGTCGTCATCACGGATTCGATCGCGATTCCGGATACTTGTTCCTCGCGCTTCAAGGTGCTGTCCGTCTCCCATCTGCTGGCCGATGCCATCAACATCATCCAGGTCGGCGGCTCGCTGAGCTCTCTGTTCAAATACGGCGGCGTGTAAAAAGGAATGTCTGGCTAGGCTCAAGTACGCCCATATAATTACCACTGGAATCCGGCCCGCAAACCCTACGGTTTTGGGCCGGTTTGTGTTATACTTTAGGAATCATTAGGTTTCCGGAAAGCAAGAGACGATAGCTACCTACCGCGTATTCCGCAGTTATCTCTTCCGGACGGGTCACGGAGGTGCCTTATACCATGGAGAAGAAAAAACGTGTGCTGCCCCACACCAGCACCAATGTCGTTTCGATGAAAATGGACGCCACGTTCTTTTTCGAGAAAGCCGTCCAGTCAATGGACCGGTTTCACTACGATAAGGCATTGAAGTATTTTCGCCGGGCGGCTGAATATGAACCGGAGAATCCGGTCAATCATTGCAATCTGGCAGGGTTGTTGTCCGAGATGGGCAATTACGAGGAGTCCAACCTCATCCTGCAGCATGTGCTCGATCAAATCGATCCGTCGATGACGGAATGTTATTTTTATATGGCTAATAACTTCGCCAATATGGAGAATTACGAATCGGCCGAGACGGCCATTGTCCATTATCTGGAGAACGATCCCGCAGGACAGTTTCTCGAGGAATCCGAAGAGATGATGGAGCTGCTCCGGATTGAGCTGGATCGTCCGACCAAGCTGACAACGATCAAGAGCCGGGAAGGCATGTTCGAGCATGACCGTGCACGCAGCATGCTGGAGGAGGGCAAGTTCTCCGAAGCGGTGCGCATTCTGGAGAATTTGATCCGCAACCATCCGGATTTTATGGCCGCGCGTAATAATTTGGCGCTTGCTTATTATTACATGGGTCATTTCGAGCGCTCGGTGCATATGATCCGTGAGGTGCTGGAGCTGGAGCCGGGCAATCTTCACGCGCTGTGCAACCTGGCCATTTTCTACCAGCATTTCGGCGACACGGAGAAGCTGTCGGGCCTACTGGAAGTGCTGCGCAAGACTTATCCGTTCCATCAGGATCACGTGTTCAAGCTGGCCACCACGATGGGGATATTAAGCGAGCATGACAAGGCGTACCGTCTATTCAAGCGGCTGCTTAAGACCGGCGAAGCCGGACTTGACCCTTGTTTGTTCCACTATGCGGCCGTAGCCGCTTACAATACCGGACGTATGATCGAGGCTGAGCGCCTGTGGCGGCAGACGGAGAAGTTTGACCCGGGATCGGAAATTCCCAAGTTTTATTTGAATGTCATGTCCAGAATCGTGGAGAATGAGCCGAAGCCGCAGGTGAGCTATCACTACCACCTGCCGTTCGAGGAGCAGTTCCGCGGGCTGGAGAAGGTCGAGGGCGGATTGCCGGACCATCTGAAGAAAGACCCGCTCGTGCGTTCATCCTTCTTCTGGGCGCTGCGTCATGGTGACACGGATACGAAGCTTCAAGTGATTCAGGCATTCGGCCTGATCGGTGACGATGAGGTGCGCGATGCATTGACCGCCTTCATCCAGGAGCCGGACGAGGACGATTATCTGAAGAAAATGGCAGTCTTCGTGCTGCGCAGCATCGGGGTGAAGGAACCGCTGGCCGCCGTGCTGGAGGGCAAGGCGACGACGGTAGCGCCGTCCCCGCCATCGCCGAATCTGCCCGTATGGGACCGCAAATGGCAGTCCGTGATGGAGCTGGCGCTAAGCCAGATGTCCAAACGGTACGATATGGTGCAGCAGTACGATCTGCAGACGCTTTGGGTCGAATATTTATCAAGGGTATTTCCGTCGGTTCCCAAGCTCACCAAGCTGGAGGGCTGGGCTGCCGCACTGGAATACTGGGTAGCGAAGATGCACCGCAGACCCGTGAGCTTCCAGGAGACCGCCGAGCGTTATGGTGTATCGGTCGTCACGGTCAGCAAGAATGCCAAGCTCATTGACGAGGCTTGCGGCTTGCGGGAGAAGATGGATTCCATCTTCCGAAAGCTGCCGGGGCTGGATTCCCCTTCATAAATTCATAGTCGCACAGACTGGGTGGAGAAGGGTTCTTCCTATCGCTCTAATCTCGGGTACGGGCGGACGTGGAGCACAGGGTGTTCCGCGTTTTTTCCGTTGGGGTCGTCTTGACCTCCCGGCAGCGTTGCCTTATAGTTGGAACAGGAGCGTTGGTTTCTGTGGAACCATGCCTTACATCCCTTTATCAGGGAGAGGTAATCACGCCATATAAGGAATGGTGGCGCCTGTCAGGCCTGATGAAGGTTATGCAGCGGCGTCATCTTGGGCTGTGTAAATCAGCGGGTTATATGGATTCGAATAATCATGCACTATTTTATGAGGTGAGAAGCGGGTATGGGAGAGCAAGTGTATTTGGGAGTCGATTTGGGCGGTACCACGATTAAGGTTGGCATTTGCGACGTGGAAGGCAATCTGCTCACGACGTATGAAGGACCGACCGGTACCGAGCATGGTGCAGACGTCGTACTGGAGAATATCGCACAATATGCGCGCAAGATTGTGTCGGAATCGGCATACACATGGGAACAGGTAGCCGGGATCGGTGCGGGAATCGCGGGATTCATGGATATCCCTGAGGGCTTTATCAAGCTGTCTCCTAACCTGGGCTGGCGCAATGTGCCGGTGAAGAAGATTCTCGAGGAGAAGCTCGGCAAGCCGGTTAAGATCGATAACGATGCGAATGTAGCTGCGCTGGGCGAGGCTTGGGCCGGAGCAGGCAAAGGCATCTCCAATCTGGTATGCTACACGCTGGGCACCGGAGTAGGCGGCGGACTCATCATCAGAGACCGCATCTATCAAGGCTTCAGCGGCATGGCCGGCGAACTGGGGCACATCCCGCTTGTTCCCGATCTCGAAGCGATCGATTGCGGCTGCGGCAAGAAGGGCTGTCTGGAGACGGTCTCATCGGCAACAGGCATCATCCGCATGGCGAAGGAAGCTGTCGAGCGCGGCGAGCATACATCGCTGGCACTGGTCGAGCATATCATGGCCAAGGACGTATTCGATGCAGCCAAGACCGGCGATGAAACGGCACTCCGGATCATTAACCGGGCAGCGCTCTATCTGGCCAAATCGATGGCTGTCGTCTCGGTTATCGTCAATCCGCAGCGCTTCGTCGTAGGCGGCGGTGTATCCAAGGCCGGAGATATCTTGTTCGATGCGATCCGGAAATATTACTACGAATGCGCGCAGGAAACCGCGCAAGAGGGTGTAGACATTGTCCCGGCTATTCTGGGCAATGACGCAGGTATTGTAGGTGCAGCAGGTCTGAATCTGCGCAGCTAAGCAGGCGGGAAGTGCGGTCCGTGCAGGTATGCACGGACCGGTCGTTATAGAGAGGGCTTCTGCACGCGGCGCTAGGGCCGCTGCATAAGCACTCATGAAGAAATCCGAGCAAAGGAGCTATGTCCCCATGGAGGAGTTGCATAGTTTAGGCAAGCTGGTCATCATTACCGGCATGTCCGGAGCGGGTAAGACGATCGCCGTGCAGAGCTTGGAGGATTTGGGCTTTTTTTGCGTGGATAATCTTCCTCCTGTACTGATCCCCAAGTTTGCCGAGCTGATCGAGCAGTCCAAAGGCCGGATCGGCAAGGTAGCGCTTGTGATCGATTTGCGCGGTCGGGAGTTTTTCAATACGTTATCGGAATCGCTTCGTTATCTTCATGACAACCATACGCTGACGTATGAGATTCTATTCCTGGATGCGACGGATAGCGCTCTGGTTCAGCGCTACAAGGAAAGCCGCCGGAAGCATCCGCTGGCTCCGACAGGAGCTCCGCTCGAAGGCATTCACCAGGAGCGCAAGCTGCTGGAGGAGCTGAAGGGATTGGCGACGCAGGTGATCGATACAAGCAGCCTGAAGCCAGCACAGCTCAAGGAAAGGATCGTCTCCCGGTTTACGAACCTGGAGAAGGGAAGCATCTCGATCAATGTCATCTCCTTTGGCTTCAAGTACGGTATCCCCATTGATGCCGACCTCATCTTCGACGTCAGATTCCTCCCCAACCCGCATTATATCGAGACGCTGCGCCCGAACACGGGGCAGGACCCGGAAGTGTACGAGTATGTGATGAAGTGGGGCGAGACGCAGGAGTTTCTGATCAAGCTGCTGGATATGCTCCATTTTCTCGTGCCTCAGTACAAGAAAGAGGGCAAAAGCCAGATCGTCATCGGTATCGGCTGTACGGGCGGCAAGCACCGTTCGGTAGCTATCGCTGAATATTTGGGTAAGGTAATGGGGAATAGTGAAACGGAAATTGTACGCGTAAGCCATCGGGACTCCGAGCGCGATCGCGTCGAGGTGAAGCGATGAGCACAACTCCCCCAACGGAGCCTTATCTGCCGCGTATCGTGGTGCTGGGCGGAGGGACCGGGCTGTCGGTGATGCTGCGCGGCTTGAAGCAAAAGCCGATGGATATTACTGCCATCGTGACTGTAGCCGATGACGGGGGCAGCTCCGGTATCCTGCGGTCCGAGCTGGAGATCATTCCTCCGGGGGACATCCGCAATGTGCTCAGCGCGCTTGCAGACGTGGAGCCGTTGCTGGGCGAGCTGCTGGATTACCGGTTCGACAAAGGCACAGGGCTGGCGGGACATAGTCTCGGGAATCTGATGCTGGCTGCGATGCGGGATATTACTGGTGATTTCGTCAGCGGCGTCAGGGAACTGAGCAAGGTGCTGGCCGTGCGCGGCCGGGTGCTGCCATCGGCCGACCATGCACTGGTGCTGCGTGCGGAGATGGAGGACGGCACCCTCGTAGAAGGCGAGTCCAAGATTCCGAAGGCGGGCGGAGTGATTCGCCGGGTCAGTATCGAGCCTGCGGATGTCCGGGCGCTGCCTGAAGCGCTGGAAGCCTTGCGGCAAGCCGATGCGATCCTGGTGGGACCTGGCAGCTTGTACACCAGTATCCTGCCCAATCTGCTCGTCCCGGAGATTGCACAAACGATAGTTCAATCGTCCGCTCTCAAGATGTATATTTGCAACGTGATGACCCAGCCCGGAGAAACGGACGATTACAAGGTGAGCGATCACCTGAAGGCAGTTCGCGACCATGTAGGGGAAGATCTGTTCGACTATGTGATCGTCAATAATGGCGAGATTCCCGAGCAGGTCCAGTCCAGGTATGCGGAGAAGGGTGCCAAAGTCGTTCATCTCGATCTGGATGAGGTAACCCGACAGGGCTACAAGGTCATTGCGGATCAGTTGGTATTGTTCCGCACCTATCTGCGCCACGATGCTGAGAAGCTGAGCCAGCATATTTATCAACTGGTGGAGAGCTGGATGTTCAAGAAGAGGTGATGTTTCATGTCCTTCGCCGCTCAGACGAAGAAAGAGCTGACGTTGATGGAATCCGATGCCTGCTGCGAGCGGGCGGAGCTGTCTTCGCTCATTCGCATGAACGGTTCCGTTCAACTGTCCAGCCAGAAGATTGTGCTGGATATCTCTACGGAGAACGCCGCAATCGCCAGACGCATTTATTCGCTGCTGAAGAAAACGTTTCAGGTGCATACAGAGCTTCTTGTCCGCAAGAAGATGCGGTTGAAGAAAAATAATGTCTACATCGTACGGGTGCCTGCGCAGGTTCAGCATATTCTCAAGGGGCTGGAGCTTGTCTCAGAGGGCTTTCTGTTCACGGATGGGATCGATGAGTCGATCATCAAGAAGGATTGCTGCAAGCGCGCATACCTGCGGGGAGCTTTCCTGGCCGGCGGCTCCGTCAACAACCCGGAGGGCTCGTCGTATCATCTGGAGATTTACTCGATGTATGAGGAGCACTGCAAGGCGCTCTGCAAGCTCGCCAATGAGTTCGACCTGAACGCGCGCTGCATCGAGCGCAAGAAAGGGTTCGTGCTGTACATCAAGGAAGGCGAGAAAATTATCGAGTTCCTGAGTTTGATCGGAGCCCATCAGGCACTGCTGAGGTTTGAGGATGTCCGGATTATGAAGGACATGCGCAACTCGGTCAACCGGCTGGTGAACTGCGAGACGGCCAACCTGAACAAAACCATCGGTGCCGCGGTCCGTCAGATTGACAACATTCGGCTGCTGCAGAAGGAAGTCGGGTTGGAGAACCTGCCCGAGAAACTGAGGGAAGTAGCCGAAATTCGGCTGAGACACCCGGATATGAACTTGAAGGAAGTCGGCGATATGCTGAAGGGCAGCGTCAGCAAGTCGGGCGTGAACCATAGGCTGCGTAAAATCGACGAATTGGCAGAGAAGCTGAGAAAGTAAAGCGAAATGGCGTCAAATATAGAATTTTTGTGTAAATCATCAAAAATTCTAGTGCATATCGCCGAAAAATGCTATACTAGTTGAAAACCGCTTTTTAGCCGATGTTAGCATTTCATGACGTACGTTCACGTATTTATTTAGGAGGAGCACCTTGGTGGCGACCCTTAGCCGGGTAGCAGGCGAGGTGCTGCATCTGAACTTTATCTATAGGGCCAGCGCCTTCATGGATGAGCAATTAAAAGTAGGGGGTATTGGTTGCATGTCGAGACGCCCAGTAGTCGTCAAGTTGAAAACAGGCCTTCATGCCAGACCGGCGGCACTTTTCGTGCAGGAAGCCAACAAGTTTTCTTCCGAGATCTTCGTGGAGAAGGACGAGAAAAAGGTCAATGCCAAGAGTATCATGGGGATTATGAGCCTTGCGATCAGTACAGGGACAGAGGTCCACATAAGTGCGGAGGGTTCGGATGCCGAGCAGGCTGTAAACGCTTTAGTCACCCTTGTCAGCAAAGAGGAACTCGAGAACCAATAATGGTCCGGTAAGCAAGCTTCCGCTAAGGAAGCTTGTTGTCATTGGAACATAAGCCTGGCCGCAATGAAGACCATCGCGAACTCGGCAATCCGTCTGCTGTGAGGAGGATTGCTGGCAGCGACCCGAACAGATTGTACGCGCTTACAGATAAGGAGACGCTGACCTGGAACCCGACGGTGAGAACCGTTCGGGTTTTTGGTTTGTCCGGATTTGGGCATCGGGCACATGGGGCGGGCTGAACATGTGTATATTCCGTGAACGTGGGCATGGGTAGACCTGAGCTGGTACAATCTGGCGCCGAGACGGACCGCAACCTTTCATCCCCTTCAAGCGTCTAAACCTTCGTTGTTATTGGAATATGGGAAACAAGTAGAAAGAAGGAGCAGAGAAATCATGAAGCGGATGAAAAAAGAATGGGCGATCGTGCTGGTAATCAGCTTGCTGCTGGCATCCTTCGGACAGGGAACAACCGGGAACGCCGCTGACAAGGAGGCTCCGATGTCCTCGGGTACTGTGCATGTGCTCTTATATCTGAACAAGGCTGAGGCTTTCCTCAACGGAGAACAACAAACACTGGATGCTCCGGCCACGATCATCAAGGATAAAATGTATGTGCCGGCGAAGTTTCTGGGCGATGCCTTCGGCATGAAGGTAGAGTGGAATGCAGCGACCCGTATGATCGAAATGGTGACGCCGAAGGCGAAAATTACGCTGGATAGCGACAACAAGTCGGTATGGATCAACGGCTATTGGATGCGCTTTGACGAAGCGGCTGCTATCGTCAATGGCCGCCTGATGGTTAAGCTCACTTGGCTGGCGGATTATATGGGCGCCAAATATACATACAACGACGAGCTGCGGCGGGTCGAGGTGCTGTATACGAAGACGCCGGAGGGTATCTACATTCCGGAGAATGGAAATTCAAAGCCTGTGGCGAAGTTCAGCCTAGGCAAAACGAGCTACCGGATCGGCGAGCCGGTCAAGTTCGTGGACTTGAGCTATGACCCGGACGCGGAAGGGATTGTGAAGTTCGATTGGCAGGGCAAGCAGGAGGTATATTTCTCCGCAGGTACTTATCCTGTCACGCTGACCGTGCAAGACCGCCATGGCAACAAGAGCGAGCCATACACCCGCAATGTGGTGATCACGAACGAAACTTATCTGAACGAAGTTGAATACCCGATCTACATGAAGCCGGTCGGCGGATTCATCAAGACGAATTGGTCCGTCCTCTGGGGCAACTTCTATGACCTTCCCGAGCTGCCAAAGCAGGTGAAGGAAGATACATCGCGTAAGCTGCTGGTCAGCGATAGCCCGGAGACCTTCACACAGAAGGGTATCCTGTATCAGGATACGGTTGAAGGCAAGGGACGGCTCTACGCCGATCATGTCAATGGCATGCAGGAGAAGGTCACCATGGCCATCCTGGCTAAAAATATGAGCTCCAAGCCGATCACCATCAAGACGACGAATAAAGGAGAAGTATGGCCTTCGGTATACGCGAATCTGATCGGCAATGAGGCCACCGTTGACTTCCTGCTCGGCGATCCGCTGAACGAAAAGATCACGATCCCGGCCAACCAGACGTTTATCTATAAGCAGATGCCTGACTTCTATCCGGGGCAAGGCGTCAATCTGTTCTACGATGTGGAGACGGATGGTCCGGTCCAGTTTTCGTTCATCGCGGCCAGTGAGATCTCAGCTAATTCGCTGTCTCTTCCTCAACTGCCGTTCGAGGGACATGTGCGTGGCACTTTCCCGGTATCGCAGCTGGATTGGACAATCGATGCCACCAACTTTGATAAGCCGTCCAGGCTGGTGATCGGGGATGGGAAAAGCGATCCGTTCCTGCCGGGCTATGATGTGTTCCGCAAGCAGGAAGTCAAGAACGACGGTAACTATGGCGTCGTCTATAAGATTCACGCCGACAAGCCGCGCAAGATGGCGGTCATGATCCTGCCGAAGGGCGGCGTCTTCAAGGGGCCGTTCAAAATCAACGGCGAGATGAGACTGGTGCCGGAGTCCGGAGTAATGACGGCCTTCGACGGCCTGCAGATTATCGCCAAGACGACGGGAACTGAGGATTCGCTGGATATCGAATTCAGTCCTCCAGCGGGCTCCGCCTTCCCAATCGACCTGGTGTTCTACCCGCTCGATGGCCGGGAGAGCAAGTGACGTTTCGTTGTTCAAGCCATAAGGCCCCCAAGATCTGCGTGAGCAGAGCTTGGGGGCTTTTTTCTTGATCTGTACGGTCTTAGGCGGGTGCCTTCCTGCAGCTTTCCTTCCATCATGCGTTCGTCATTCATCCGTCATTGTGAAATGCGCAACTTTCCTGAAAGTAAAACGTTTGGATAATTAGGATTTAAATGGGAAGGGTGGTGATTAGGATGGAGGCTGGTCGATGGCTGGATCCAAGCAGATGGATGGCTTGGACGGGCTGGAGCTTACTTGTCGTCGGAATTCTGTACGTTCCGTCCTTGCCCTGGTATATCCTGGGGCAGGTACAGGAGGCGGAGATTCGGATTTGGGGCCTGAGCGCCATCTCTGGTGGTGCATTAGCCCTTACGGGGAGGCTCGCATATATGCGGAGCCCCGAGGGTGTGAGAAGATGGCTGCTGCTCGTCGGCATTGTAGGTATGCTGGTAATTGGGCTAGCGCAGGTTCCCGCACTTTTCAGCTGGCTGCTGTACGGTGGTGTATTTACCGGAGAGTGGATGCCCTCAGAGCGAGCAGGCTTCGTGATCGGGATGGGTCTCCATCTGTGGTTAACTGCGCTCGCTGCAGGCACGATCGTGTCCGCGATCGTCGCCTTGTCAGGACGGTTGCGCAAGGGCCTAAAGCTCCCTGGAAAGCAGCTTGCCCAATTTGTGGCATTGCTACTGGCGATTGCCGGAGGCTGGTGGGGCTGGGAGCTGTATCAGAGCAGCCGCTGGGTGGCCTTCACCTATCCGGAGCATGGAGCGGTCGATGTCCCGCTGAATGCCCAGGTAAACGTGGTATTCTCAGGGACGCACAGTTCCATGGGCATGAGAATCCGCTACGTGGAGCAGCCAGAGCGAGTAGTTCCGGGGATGACAGGCGGGGGTCCTTCCGGTATGACGTTCGAGCCCGAAGGCGGCTTCGCGCCGGGAAGCCGGGTTCAAGTGATAGTAGATGCAGGACGGCGCAGTCATACCTTTGAATTTACGACGGCTTCCGGAGCGCCATAGCGTCTCAGCGGACGCTCCCAGCTTCGGGGCGGGGGCTACTAGTAGGGCCGTGACGCCTGCGGGCAAAAAAAAGCCCTGACCGGTCCTCCCCTTATGGGGAGGGAGCCGGTCAGGGCTTCCTGCTCTAGCACTCGCTGTACACCGTTTGACGAATTAGATGCGCTCGATGACCTTGTCGATCAGGCCGTACGTTTGCGCTTCGGCAGCGGACATGAAGTTGTCGCGGTCGGTATCGCGCTCGATTTTCTCGAACGACTGGCCTGTACGCTCGGCGAGGATCGTGTTCAGCTTGTCACGCATCTTGAGAATGCGTCTAGCGCGGATCTCGATATCGCTGGCCTGGCCTTCGGCACCGCCGAGCGGCTGGTGGATCATAACCTCGCTGTTAGGCAGGGCATAACGCTTGCCTTTGGCGCCTGCGGCGAGCAGGAAGGCTCCCATCGAAGCGGCCATACCGACGCAGATCGTCGAAACATCCGGCTTGATGAACTGCATGGTATCATAAATCGCCATGCCGGACGTGATGGAGCCGCCGGGGCTGTTGATATAGATACTGATGTCTTTATCCGGATCCTGTGCGGTCAAGAACAACAATTGCGCAATGATCGAGTTGGCTACAACGTCGTTGATTCCGCTACCGAGAAAAATAATCCGGTCCTTCAAGAGCCGCGAGTAAATATCGTATGCGCGTTCTCCTCTTGCATCAGGTTCGACAACCATTGGAATAAAACTCATGAGCTGCAGCCTCCTTTAATAAAACCTCAATATCAAGCTATACCCATCATAACGGAAATTCAAACTAAGGTCAAGGAAGGTCAAACGAAGACATAAAAAAATCAGTCTTCATGAAGATCAGGACTGATTGTTGGTTTGTATAAATGGCGCGCCCGTAAGGAATCGAACCTTAATCTCAGGCTCCGGAGGCCTACGTCATATCCATTGGACCACGGGCGCATATGAAGCTGTACTTGCAGACAAGCAACAGTGACAGCAGAAGTTATTGTACCTCATCTTTTCTAATAATGCAAGGGGGTTTTACGTCTTGATCTTGAACCGGCTTTGATCTATAATGAAATCAGCTAAGTGATGAGCTTAGCACTTTTTTCGAAGTGTGTGGGACCGAAAAAGTATCACCGGGACGAAATGAGTCCCAATGTGGAAGAGATGTGAATGCCATGCGGGATATGCTAGACATCCAAAAGCTACTGGTGCCGGATTTGCTCGACTCGATGAAGAAGCGCTATACGGTTCTTCAGCATATTCTTGTGTCGGGTGTTGTCGGCCGCCGGACGCTGGCTGCTTCGATCGGATCCACGGAGCGCGTGCTGCGTGGCGAGGTTGAATTCCTCAAGGAGCAGGGATTGCTTCAGATCGATGCTTCGGGGATGCGGATTACCGAGGACGGCAGACTTCTGCTGGAGCAGATCGAACCACTGGTGAAGGACTTGTTCGGGCTTACCGACTGGGAGGAGCGCATACGCTCCAGATTTGGCCTCAAGCAGGTTGTGATCGTGCCCGGGGATTCGGAGGCTTCTCCGCATACGAAGAAGGAGCTGGGGCGCGCAGGCGCTTCGGTGATGAGAAAGCTGGTTAAGGAAGAAGAGGTCATCGCCGTCACGGGAGGATCTACGATGGCTGAGGTCGCCAATCAGCTGAACGCTACGGCTTCCATGAAGAGCTGCTGGTTCGTACCGGCACGCGGCGGATTGGGCGAGAGCGTGGATCTTCAGGCGAACACGATCGCGGCAACGATGGCGAAGAAGGCAGGCGGGCGTTACCGGCTGCTGCATGTACCCGATCATCTGAACGATGAGGCGTACCAGTCGCTGCTGCAGGATGATCATATTACGGAAGTGTTCCATTTCATCCGCAAAGCGAGAATGGTCGTACATGGCATGGGAGATGCTATGGTGATGGCTAGACGGCGGAAGGTCGATCCCGAGACGACGGCAAGTCTGCAGCGCGAAGGCGCTTTGGCTGAGGCGTTCGGATATTACTTTGACCGCAGCGGGCGTATCTTGCACAAGATGCCAACGGTAGGCTTGCGCATCGAGGACATTCACGATATGGACACGGTCATCGGCATCGCCGGAGGCCGGGGTAAGGGCGAAGCGATTCTGGCTGTGCTCCGGTACGGGCACGAGGACGTACTGGTCACTGATGAGGCTGCGGCTGCCGAGATTGTACAGCTTTTGTCATCTTGACGGGCTAACCCCCGTCTTGACTATATACAAACCATTCTTAGGAGGAAACCTCTCATGGCAACGAAAATTGGTATTAACGGATTTGGTCGTATCGGTCGTAACGTATTCCGCGCAGCGCTGAACAACCCGAATGTCGAAGTTGTTGCAATCAACGACCTGACAGACGTGAAAACACTGGCTCACCTGCTGAAATACGACACGACGCATGGCGTGCTCGATGCTAAAGTCGAATCGACTGAAGGCGCACTGATCGTGGACGGCAAAACGGTTAAAGTATTCGCCGAGCGCAATCCGGAAAACCTCCCTTGGGCAGAAGCTGGTGCTGAAATCGTGGTTGAATCCACAGGTATCTTCACTTCCAAAGAAAAAGCTGAGCTTCACCTGAAGGGCGGCGCTAAGAAGGTTATCATCTCCGCACCTGCAACAAACGAAGATATCACAATCGTACTGGGCGTTAACGAAGACAAATACGATCCAGCTGCACATACAATCATCTCCAACGCTTCTTGCACAACCAACTGCTTGGCGCCTTTCGCTAAAGTATTGAACGACAAGTTCGGTATCGAAAAAGGCCTGATGACGACTGTTCACTCCTACACGAACGACCAATCCGTTCTGGACGTTCCTCACAAGGACCTGCGTCGTGCTCGCGCTGCTGCCGAGAACATCATTCCTTCGACAACAGGCGCAGCGAAAGCTGTTTCCCTGGTACTGCCTGAGCTGAAAGGCAAGCTGAACGGCTTCTCCCTGCGTGTTCCTACGCCTAACGTTTCCGTAACGGACCTGGTTGCTGAGCTGAAGCAAAACGTAACGGTTGACGAAGTCAACGCAGCCCTGAAAGAAGCAGCTGAAGGCCCGCTGAAAGGCATCCTGGGCTACTCCGAAGAGCCGCTCGTATCCAGCGACTACAACGGCAACGCAGCTTCCTCCACGATCGATGCACTGTCGACGATGCTTGTCGGCGATAACCTGGTGAAGGTTGTTTCCTGGTACGACAACGAGTGGGGCTACTCCAACCGCGTTGTAGACCTCGTAAGCTTCATCGCGTCCAAAGGCCTGTAAGCAACAACCTCATTGTGGTGATGAACTGAAACTCAAGTCATAGAAGTGCGTCCGGCTATCCGGGCATCCTCAGAGGCGTCGTCTGAATAAGGCGGCGTCCGGGTGTTCGGCTTGGCCGGGCTGCGCTTTTGGGCGTGACGCAGATCATGACCACAATTTTTATGTACGGACCTTGAGATATAGCTAGCTAGCATTCGGATCGGATCGAGAGAAAACCTAAGAACAGTTCGGGAGGCCACGGATATGAGTAAAAAAAGCGTACGTGACGTCGAGGTTAGCGGGAAACGGGTATTTGTACGGGTGGATTTCAACGTACCTTTGGAGAACGGACAAATTACGGATGATACGCGGATTCGCGAGACACTGCCAACCATCCAATACTTAACGGAGCGCGGAGCGAAAGTCATCCTGGCGAGCCATCTGGGCCGTCCTAAGGGCGAAGTCGTCGAAGAGCTGCGTCTGACGCCTGCGGCTGTTCGCTTGTCCGAGCTGCTCGGCAAGCCGGTAGTTAAAGCCGACGAAGCAATCGGCGAAGCTGTCAAAGCACAAATCGCTGCATTGAACGAAGGCGATGTGCTGTTGCTTGAGAACGTGCGCTTCTATGCGGGCGAAGAGAAAAACGATGCCGAGCTGGCGAAATCCTTTGCCGAGCTGGCTGATCTGTATGTCAACGACGCATTCGGCGCTGCTCACCGCGCTCATGCTTCCACGGAAGGCATCGCGCACCACCTGCCAGCCGTATCCGGTCTGCTGATGGAGAAAGAACTGGACGTACTTGGCAAAGCGCTGAACAACCCAGAGCGTCCTTTCACGGCGATCGTTGGCGGTGCTAAGGTTAAGGACAAGATCGATGTGATCGAAAACCTGCTGAACCTGGCTGACAACATCATCATCGGCGGCGGACTGTCCTATACGTTCCTGAAAGCTCTGGGCAACGAAATCGGCAAATCGCTCGTGGATAACGAGAAGATCGACCTGGCACTGAGCTTCATCAACAAGGCGAAGGAGAAAGGCGTTAACTTCTTGCTGCCTGAAGATATCGTGGTAACCGACGATTTCAGCCCTACCGCGAACACCAAGATTGTGCCGATCAACGAAATCCCGGCTGACTGGGAAGGTATCGACATCGGACCGAAGACTCGCGAGAAGTATGCGAAGGTTATCGCAGAATCCAAGCTGGTTGTCTGGAACGGACCGATGGGCGTATTCGAAATCGAGCCATTCTCCCACGGCACACGTGCCGTTGCTGAAGCTTGCTCGACGACTTCCGCTTACACGGTTATCGGCGGCGGCGACTCTGCGGCAGCAGCTGAGAAGTTCCACCTCGCCGACAAGATGGACCACATCTCCACCGGTGGGGGAGCGTCTCTCGAATTCATGGAAGGCAAGGCGCTTCCTGGCGTCGTAGCCCTGAACGATAAGTAGTCTGTACTGTAACGGATCGGATCAAGCGAAGCGTCTTCTTATAGCCCGGCCTCGGCTGGGCTTAAGGGACGACTAGGACGGAAAAGAGGGGTTATCCATATGCGTAAACCTATTATCGCGGGCAACTGGAAAATGTTCAAAACCGTTAGCGAAGCGACGGCTTTCATCAACGAGGTTAAAGGCAAAGCAGAAGTAGACGGCGTGGAGAGCGTCATCTGCGCTCCATTCACGAACCTGCCTGCTTTGGTTGAAGCGGTGAAGGGCACGACGCTGAAGATCGGCGCACAAAACCTTCATTTTGAAGACAACGGCGCGTTCACAGGCGAGATCAGCGGCGTGATGCTGAAGGAGCTGGGCGTGGAGTATGTCATCATCGGGCACTCCGAGCGCCGCGCTTACTTCGCAGAGTCCGACGAGATCGTGAACAAGAAGGTGCTGGCGGCATTCAAGCACGATCTGACGCCGATCCTGTGTGTGGGCGAGAAGCTCGAAGAGCGCGAAGCGGGTCAAACGAAGGACGTGTGCAAGGTGCAAACAGAAGCGGCTTTTGCCGGTCTGAGCGCCGAGCAAGCGGCACAAGTCGTGATCGCGTACGAGCCTATCTGGGCGATCGGAACGGGCAAGTCTTCCACGGCTGCTGACGCTCAAGACGTCATCGGCTACATTCGCGGCATCGTCGCAGGCCTGTACGGCGCAGACACAGCGAATGCTGTTCGTATCCAGTACGGCGGCAGCGTGAAGCCGAACAACATCGCCGAATACCTCGGCGAAGCGGATATCGACGGTGCGCTTGTAGGCGGCGCTAGCTTGGAGCCGGCTTCTTACATCGCGCTGGTGGAAGGAGCTAAGTAAGATGGCGACGAGACCGAAACCGGTAGCGCTCATTATCTTGGACGGCTTCGGCCTGCGCGGCGACGTGCAAGGCAATGCCGTAGCTCAAGCGAAAAAGCCGAATTACGATAAATATTGGAACCAGTTCCCTCACACGACGCTAACCGCTTGCGGCGAAGCCGTCGGTCTTCCGGAAGGCCAGATGGGCAACTCGGAAGTGGGCCATCTGAACATCGGTGCTGGCCGGATTGTGTATCAGGACCTGACGAGAATCTCCAAGTCGATTCGCGACGGAGAATTCTTCGACAACGAGACGATTCTCGGAGCAATCCGTCATGCGAAGGATAACGGCAAGAAGCTGCATCTGTACGGTCTGCTGTCCGATGGCGGCGTACACAGCCACATCTCTCATTTGTTCGCCCTGCTTGAGGTGTGTAAGAAGGAGCAGTTCGAGGACGTTTACATCCATGCTTTCCTGGATGGACGGGACGTAGCGCCGGATAGCGCCGCCAAGTATATGGAGCAATTGCTTGCGAAGATCGCCGAAGTGGGCGTCGGACGCATCGCCACCGTACAAGGCCGCTATTATGCGATGGACCGCGACAAGCGCTGGGAACGTGTAGAGAAGTCGTACCGTGCGATGGTATACGGCGACGGCCCAACGTTCGAAGATCCGATGAAGGCTATCACTGAATCATATACCCGCTCGGTTTTCGACGAATTCGTCATGCCGACGGTGATCGTGAAGCCGGACGGAACGCCTGTAGGGCTGGTCGATTCCGGGGATTCGGTCATATTCTTCAACTTCCGTCCTGACCGTGCGATTCAATTGTCTCAAGTGTTCACGAACAGCGATTTCCAAGGCTTCGACCGTGGGGACAAGGCTCCGTCCGAGCTGTACTATGTGTGTCTGACGCTGTTCAGCGAGACGGTAGGCGGCTATGTCGCATACAAGCCGAAGAACCTGGACAACACGCTTGGCGAGGTGCTCGTTCAGAACAACCTGAAGCAGCTTCGTATCGCTGAGACAGAGAAGTATCCGCATGTTACGTTCTTCTTCAGCGGCGGACGCGATGTCGAACTGCCTGGCGAAACACGCATTCTGATCAAGTCGCCGGCCGTAGCAACCTACGACTTGAAGCCTGAGATGAGCGCTTATGAAGTAGCTGCTGCTGCTGTCGCCGAGATCGAAGCGGAACGTCAGGATGTCATCATCTTGAACTTCGCGAATCCCGACATGGTCGGTCACTCCGGCCTGCTGCAGCCGACGATCGAAGCGATCGAAGCAACGGACAACTGCCTCGGTCAAGTGGTCGATGCGATTCTCGCCAAGGGCGGCGTTGCACTGATCACAGCGGACCATGGTAATGCGGATGTGGTCACGAATCCGGACGGTTCTAGAAATACTGCACATACGACCAACCCGGTCCCTTTCATTATGACCGACAGTCATGTTACACTAAGAAACGATGGTATTCTGGCTGATATCGCTCCGACGATTCTGTCGGTGCTCGGCCTCAACAAGCCGGAAGAAATGACCGGAACGACGCTTGCTGAACCACGCGTCTAAAGCTCGTCCGGGCATGAGCCCGGAAAGAAATGACTTGATTAAAACAAAGAATAAGGAGTGTTCTCGAATCATGACGATTATCTCTAACGTATACGCTCGCGAAGTACTTGACTCCCGCGGTAACCCAACGGTAGAAGTGGAAGTTCACCTGGAATCCGGCGCTCGCGGCCGCGCTATCGTACCATCCGGCGCATCCACAGGCGCACACGAAGCTGTAGAGCTTCGCGACGGAGACAAATCCCGTTACCTCGGCAAAGGCGTCCTGAAGGCCGTTGAGAACGTGAACGATATCATCGCTCCTGAAGTCATCGGCATGAACGCTCTGGACCAAGTCGGCATCGACCAACGCATGATCCAGCTCGACGGCACAGCTAACAAAGGCAAGCTCGGCGCGAACGCAATCCTCGCGGTATCGATGGCGGTTGCCCGCGCAGCAGCTGAAGCTCTGGATGTTCCGCTGTACACGTACCTCGGCGGATTCAATGCCAAGGTGCTGCCAGTTCCGATGATGAACATCATCAACGGCGGCGCGCATGCGGACAACAACGTAGACGTGCAAGAGTTCATGGTTCTGCCGGTTGGCGTTCCTACCTTCAAAGAAGCTGTTCGCGCAGGCGCTGAGATCTTCCACAGCCTCAAGAACGTTCTGAAGGAAAAAGGCCTGAACACGGCTGTCGGCGACGAAGGCGGCTTCGCACCGAACCTGGGCTCCAACGAAGAAGCGATCCAAACGATCATCGTCGCGATCGAGCGCGCAGGCTACAAGCCAGGCGTAGACGTGTTCCTGGGTATGGACGTAGCGTCCACCGAGTTCTTCAAGGATGGCAAGTACCACCTCGAAGGCGAAGGCAAATCCTTCACTTCCGCTGAGTGGGTTGACTTCCTGGCAGCTTGGGTTGACAAGTATCCGATCATCACGATCGAAGACGGCTGCTCCGAAGACGACTGGGATGGCTGGAAGCTGCTGACTGACAAGCTCGGCTCCAAGGTTCAACTGGTTGGTGATGACCTGTTCGTAACGAATACGGAGCGCCTGTCCCAAGGTATCGACCAAGACATCGCAAACTCCATCCTGATCAAAGTGAACCAAATCGGTACCCTGACCGAAACGTTCGACGCGATCGAAATGGCTAAGCGTGCAGGCTACACGGCTGTTATCTCCCACCGTTCCGGTGAGAGCGAAGACAGCACGATCGCTGACATCGCTGCAGCTACCAATGCTGGCCAAATCAAAACCGGTGCTCCGTCCCGTACGGACCGCGTAGCGAAGTACAACCAATTGCTCCGCATCGAGGATCAACTGGGTCAAGTTGCTCAATACGCTGGCAAATCGGCGTTCTACAACCTCAAGAACTTCAAGTAATCAGTTATCAATTATAGTTGTACCCTATCCCTCGCCAGCGCCTGCCGGCGAGGGTCTTTTATACAATAAACCGTCAGGTGAAACGCGGTTGGTAAAAAGTAGACTTAAGCTGGGAGGCGGAAAGTCGCATATGGGCCGGAGAGTTTACGTGCCGCCTTTAAAATCGGATGACATCCACAGTTTATTCGAATCCAGTCATCCGATTTTAACAAAGGCCGGAGGCGCATATAGCGACTTGGAGCCGGTTATCGGCAAAGTTTAGTCTTTTGACCTACAGGCGTTTCCACCTGACAACCCCCGGAGGGAATCCTATGGGTAATCTGATAAAGACCGTGCTGTTTCTGGGTATATCGGCTTTTCTTACACATCTGGTTCCCTTCAGCGATTACTTCCGCAGCCTCGACACGATGATCCACGAATTCGGTCATGCACTGGTAACGCTGCTGCTGTCGGGCAAGGTGATGTATATCGAGCTGTACGCCAACCACAGCGGAGTGACGTACTCCCAGGTGTCGAGCCGGTGGAGCCTGATCCCGATCTCGCTGGCGGGCTATATGATCGCCTCGCTGTTCGCGCTGCTGCTGTTCCAGCTGCGTGCAGCGGGCAAGGAGCGTCTAGGACTGCAGCTTATGACGGTAGTGGCGGGCCTATCACTGATCCTGTTCGTCCGCAATCAGACAGGGATCATCTGGCTGCTGGGCTTCCTCGCGCTGACGATTATGATGCTGGCGCTCGCACCGCGCTGGCTGCGCGATGTGTACTACCTGCTGCTGGCGTTTCTGACGCTGGAGGAATCGGTCTTCGGTCCGTTCTCGCTGCTATTGTACGCTTGGCAGGATGCCACGAAGGCTGGAGATGCCAGCAATCTCGCTTCGGTAACTCCGGTGCCGGCCATCGGTTGGGCGCTGCTGTTTACCTTATTCTCACTTTGGTGTGCTGCTCAGGCGCTCAAGGCTTTCATGCGAGGGAGGAAATCGAGCGTGGAGCGCAAGTCGAGCCCAGCTGCGAAATTTGACCGTACGGGGTCTGGTGTCTAAGGAAAATTAATTTTATAAAAGGCATGCTGGCAGTCCAAACAGGATTTGTCAGCAGGCTTTTTTTGTGCTATACTATGCATGCTGTCTATTAACGGACAAGTTCGATGGATCGCTGCTCGTAGGAGGTGTGAAGATGGAAATTGCACTGAAAATTGTTTTGGTGATTGCGTCTATTGGATTAATTTTGGCGGTGTTGCTGCAACCAGGCAAGAGCGCTGGGTTATCCGGTGCCATCTCCGGGGGTGCGGAGCACTTGTTCGGTAAGCAAAAGGCGCGCGGGATGGAATTGTTCCTCCAGCGTTTGACAATGGCACTCGCTGTCATTTTCTTTGTACTGACGATTATCGTAGCTTACTTTGTCAGATCCGTCTAAACATAAAAAGCGACAGCAGGGGGAATATTACTCCTGCTGTTTTTTTATCCAATCGGAACGTATAGCGGGCTTCTAAGCTGAGCGGGGCAGGTCAGATCGCTCCCCGGGGTTACGTACCGGCAAGCCTTCAGTTTACATAGATAGCACGTTAGGAGTCCGAAATGCTCCTGAACGGCAGATTATTGCTTGATGTGATGTTGAATCGGGTATTTAGGTAGAATATGAGGTTTTTTGGGGAATGCTTGACCTATAAGGGACAGGGGAACAGGCGCCTCCCGAAACCTGCTGCATAAGATAGAAAGACAAGGGGTGACTCGCAAATGGTGACAAAAGATATACTGCTTGATTTTATGAAAGAAACGGCTTATAAGCCGATGACTTATCAGGAGCTGGAGCAGCAATTCGAGCTGGAGGACGCGTTGGCCTTCAAGGAATTTCTCAAGCTGCTGAATGATCTGGAGAATGAAGGGCTTGTCCTGCGGACCCGCAATGACCGGTATGGCATACCGGAGCGGATGAATCTGCTGCGCGGCCGACTCCAGGCACATGCCAAGGGGTTCGGGTTCTTGATTCCGGAGGATCGTGAACTGCCGGACGTGTATATTCATGCCAACGACATGGGAACGGCCATGAACGGAGATATTGTCCTCGTACGGGTCAACTCGAAGGGGGCCTCCGGCGGAAGAATGGAAGGCGAGGTCGTACGCGTCGTCAGCCGGAGCAATACGCGGATCGTCGGACTTTTTCAGGCTCATGAGGATTATGCCTTCGTGGTGCCGGATGACAAGCGGGTGGTCCGGGATATATTTATACCTAAGGAAGCGTTTAACGGTGCCATGGACGGGCATAAGGTCGTCGTGAATATCGTGACGTATCCGGAAGGACGAGCTGCAGCCCAAGGCGAGGTTATTGAAATACTGGGGCACCGCAACGATCCCGGCATCGATATTCTCTCCATCATCCGCAAGCATGGCTTGCCGGAGACGTTCCCGGATGATGTGATGGCAGAAGCCACAGATGCGCCGGAATCGATCTCGGAGGAAGAGATCCGCAGCCAGGGGCGGCGGGATTTGCGCAACAAGCGCATTGTAACGATTGATGGTGAGGATGCCAAGGATCTGGACGATGCCGTCAATGTCGAGCGTCTGGAGAACGGAAACTACGTGCTGGGCGTTCACATCGCGGACGTTAGCTACTATGTTCGGGAAGGCTCTACACTCGACCAGGAGGCGTATAACCGTGGCTGCAGCGTGTACCTGGTAGATCGGGTAATACCGATGCTTCCTCACCGGCTGTCTAACGGCATCTGCTCGCTGAATCCGCAGGTGGACCGGCTGACGATGTCCTGTGAGATGGAGTTTGATGAGAATGCGAATGTTGTCCGCCACGATATCTTCACCAGTGTGATCCGGACCAGCGAGCGGATGACGTACAAGAACGTCCGGACGCTGCTGACCGAGGAAGAGCCTGAGCCGGAGCTGCTGGAGAAGTATGGCTACCTGATGGACGACTTCCGCTTAATGCAGGAGCTGGCCAATAAGCTTCGCGGCAGACGGATGAGGCGCGGAGCGATTGATTTCGACTTCCAAGAGTCTAAGATTCTCGTGGATGCCGAAGGCAAGCCGACGGACATTATCAAGCGCGACCGGACTATCGCGGAGATGATCATCGAGGAGTTCATGCTGGCGGCCAACGAGACGGTGGCGGAGCATTTCTACTGGCTGAAGGTACCATTCCTATACCGGATTCACGAAGACCCGGACGGCGAGAAGCTGCAGCATTTCATGGAGTTCATCACGAACTTTGGTTATGTGGTCCGGGGCAAAGGCAATACGATCCATCCACGCGCGCTGCAGACGCTGCTGGAGGAGATTAAGGGCACGAAGGAAGAAACGGTCATCAGCACCGTCATGCTCCGCTCGATGAAGCAGGCGCGCTATGACGCGAACAGCATGGGTCACTACGGTCTGGCAGCGGAGTATTACTCGCACTTTACATCTCCTATCCGCCGGTACCCCGATTTGATCATTCACCGGGTGATCCGCGAGGTGCTGGAGAGTGGCGGGGCACTGACTGACAAGCGGCATGAATATCTGTCCTCCCGGATGGAGGACATCGCGCGGCAGTCGTCCGAGCGTGAACGCGTGGCGGTCGATGCAGAGCGCGAGACGGAAGCCCTGAAGAAAGCGGAATTCATGCTGGATAAGGTCGGCGAGGAATTCGACGGCATGATCAGCAGCGTGACGAGCTTTGGCATCTTCATCGAGCTGGACAATACCGTCGAGGGCCTGATCCGTCTCTCGGATATGTCCGATGACTACTATCATTACCATGAAGCCCAGCATGCGCTGATCGGCGAGCGGACTTCGAAGATATACCGGCTAGGTGACGAAGTCCGGGTGCGTGTGTCGCGGGTTAACATGGACGAGAAGACCGTGGACTTCGGTCTGGTCGATATGAAGCCGAGGCAGAAGAAAATCAGCCTCGTAGATGCTTTGACCGCTGTGCGCAAGGATAAGCGCAAGGGCGGCCCTGGCGCACGCGGCGGCTTCGGCGGCGGGCGCAGCGCATCCGGCGGCCGTGGCGGCCGGACTGCGGGGAAAAGCGGCGGCGGAGGCCGTCCGGGCCGCAGTGAGCGCGCAGCCAGCAGCGAGCGTGCCGGGGCCGAGCGCAGCGCCCGTAGCGGTGACGCTGCGCCGGCGCCAGGCGTTGGCCGCGGAGGCGAAGGCGCGGCCGCAGGCTCCGGCGGCACGGGCAAGCGCAGCGGCGGTGGCCGCGGCAAAGGCGCAGCAGCCGCGAAGTCCCGCGCGCTGGAGGCCGTCGGCCGCAGCGGCGGCAGCGAAGCCGGCGGCAAACGCGGCAGCCGCTCGTCCGGCGCAGCGGGCGGGAGCGGGCCGGGCATCGGCTTTGCCAAGAAGAAGCGCAAGAAGACCGTCAAGCGCTAAATGCTTGATTTCCGGGGATGGAGTTGGTACAATCAATTCCATCCCTATGTTATTAGATTGATTAGGCTTAAAGGGAAGGAGCTAGGGTGCCCATGACCAAGAAGAGCGACGGTAAGCTGCTGGCGCAGAACAAGAAAGCGTCGCATGATTATTTTATCGAAGATACATATGAATGCGGGTTGGTACTGACAGGAACGGAGATCAAGTCTCTGCGTCTGGGAAGGTCCAATATCGGCGATGCGTTCGCTACGATCCGGAACGGCGAAGCCTTCATACATAACATGCATATCAGTCCCTTCGAGCAGGGCAATCGTCACAACCCCAGTGATCCGACCCGAGCGCGCAAGCTTCTGCTGAAGAAGGTGCAGATTGCCAAGCTGATCGGCCACGTCAAGCGTGACGGCTACACGCTCGTTCCGTTGAAGGTCTATATCCGTAACGGATATGCCAAGCTTCTGATCGGCCTCGGCCGAGGAAAGAAGCAGTATGACAAGCGTGAGAGCGATGCGAAGCGTGATGCGCAGCGGGATATACAACGCGCGCTCCGCGAGAAGCAGAAGGTCGCACGGTAAGCCGGATATTGGTGAGGTTTCCAACAAGTCGGCCTGTATTTCTTGCAGACTTGTGTTATACTAATAGAGCGCCGAAGGAAGTCAGCCTAGGCGCAAGTCAGCAACTTGTTTTACCATTGCCAAAGCCAGACAGTACGATCTGAGGATCAGATCGGGCTGGTAAGTTTTTCATTGTAACCTTGTGGTTTATCTTTTGGGGCCTTAGCGGGCCCCTCCTATGCGGGGACGTTCTTGGATTCGACGGGGATAGTTCGAGCATGGGTTGCGGGTAGTGGGGAGCGTCCGCTTTATCAACGCTAACGCCTATTAAATGGCAAACAACAACAACAACTCGCTTTCGCAGCTTAATAACCTGTGATGCGGCTTCTACCCTGCATCGCCCATGTGCCGGGATAGGGGCTCAACCTTAGTGGGATACGCTGTCTCATCTCCGCCTGCGGTGAGCTGAAGAAGACAATCAGGCTGACCCGAAGGAGAGCCGGTTACGGGGCGCTTCTAGGGTGACATCAAAACTGTGACTACACCCGTAGATGCCTGTGTGGCGTTATCTTCGGACAGGGGTTCGACTCCCCTCGTCTCCATAAAACAAAATCCACAACCTCATCCGGTTGTGGATTTTGCTTTTTTATCGGCAGGGCCATCATTTTTTTCTATAGAAAAACCTCAAACGATGAACTCTAGTGAATTTTTCCATTTAATTAACTCCTCATGTAGGCATCGTCGCTATCAGCAATAAAATCCTCCATTAATTTGTTATCGAAATAGCCACCCTTCAACTTGCCGCCTGCAGTTGCATCAGGTCATTTCACCACATCGGAAATGATGGATAACTATCATGATATGGAATTTTTATTCCGGATCGGGAAGGTGCGCGTGTCTTGCACCGCCGTTCGATGTTCATGCAACGAGCTTGTTTTCCTGAAATCGATGATGAACTGGAAGAAAAAATGATAGTTTCCCATTTCCATGGTTGCGGACTGTCCTTGTCGTGTCATAAAATGGCAAGTAAGTGTATGATCTGGTGGAAACGCATGGTGGCGACCTCTCATGGAATGAGAGGAACGTCTTCAGCCGCAGCTTCGCGATCCACCTTATATTATGTTATGACGAGGAGCCTATGAAAAAACCATGGTTATACCGCCAGTTGTTGTATTATCTCCCGGTTTTTTTTATCATATTTATTTTGCTTTCGTTATTGATGGCCTATATGCTGAACCACCAGTCCAAAGCTTCGGCCCGCAGTGCCAACGAGGTATTTGCCAAGCATGTGCTGCAGGCGATTGATTATGATTTGCAAAATATCGAAAAAATGCTCGTCAACGAAATGTACAACAATCATAAGCTGAGCCAGTTTATTTACGACGCACCTTCGATGAATGACCATTTTGTCGAATACGAAGTGACCAATGAAATCAAGCGGATGCACAACAGCAGCTCGCTGATCGATTCGATCTACATCTTCCGTCCGGAGGAGCGCAAGGTCTTCTCAGACAATTTTATTCGTCCGGTTGAGCAGTTCGGGGACGGGGCGTTTGCGATGGAGGCGGCCAGGCCAGAATATCACGCGATGCACGAGCATCCGTGGACGTCCAAGCGCATCTACAAGGAAATACCGGGGTCGGACGCTGCCGTGCCCGTCATTACCCTCTTGCGGAAAATCCCGATGCGCACTGGGGTAGAAACGGTCTTTGTCGTCAATGTCAAAACGAAAAAGCTGCACGAGCTGGTCATGGAAATGTCGAATGCGAACGTCAGCTATGCCGAAATTAGCGGTATGGACGGGCAAATGCTGCTGGACACACCCGAGGTGAAGAGCGGCGTTGAGTTGATACGGCTTACGTCGGAGTACAGCGGCTTTACGATTCATACGGGTCTCATTAACGGCAACTGGTACGAAGCGGGCAATGCGGTCTACAATACGGCCCTTATCGTCGCCGTCCTGTTCTTTATCGCCGGTGCGTTCTGGATTGTTTTCATCACCCGGCGAAACTATCGGCCGATCGAATCGATATTGAGCAGACTGAATTCGTATTCCAAGAAGAAAAACCAGCTGATTTGGAGCGAATTCGGTAAGGATGCGCTCAAATTCATCGAGCATGCAATCGACATGCTGATCGAGCAGGCCAATGAGCTCCGGCAAGGCTCCGAGGAGGGGCTGCTTTATAAGAGGCGGCTATTTTTTACAGATCTTGTCGAAGGCAACCGGGTGTACTCCCGCGAGCAATGGCAGCTGGAGATGGAGCGTCTTCAACTGCCGCACCACGGCGGACGGATCGGATTGGCCGTGCTGGAAATCGACAAGTACCCGGATTTTTGCCAAACTTATTCGACGAGGGATCAATATTTGCTCAGATTTGTGCTCAGTAGCGTGATCCATGAACTGGGGGAAACGCATGGTCTAACCCCGTGGGCGGAATGGACATCGGGACACCGACTCGGGGTGCTGCTGCAGTACCGGGAGGAATTCGAATCCGACGATCCGGTCTCTGGCTTGTGCAGTCAGGTGATCGGCTGGGTGCGGGAACATCTTGATTTTACGGTTACCATCGGTATCGGCTTCACGATGGAGGAGCCGTCGGATATCGTACAGAGCTATCAGTCCGCATTGGAAGCGCTGAGCTATAAGACGATGCTGGGCACCGGCCGGGTGATCGAACGCGGGCATACTCCGCTGCAGCAGGGAGTGGCTTATAAAAGTTTGAATTCCGTCCACTCTCTCGCACATGCGTTCAGGGTAGGCGACGAGAAATGGAAGGAGCATGCGGACGAATTTTTCGAGGAAATTGCCAACGGCTTGTATAAGCGCGAAGAAATCCAGCATTTGCTCAATTATTTGCTCTACAATCTATACAAGGAAATGATGGAGCTGCAGCCCGAGCTGCAGGAGCTGTGGAAAGCGGAAGCGATTCCGGCGCTGAACGAGTTGCTCGACAGCTTCGAAACCATCGGGGAGCTGGAGCTGCGGGTGTTCGGCGTTTTGGATGATACGTGGCGCAAGCTATCCCGGGCTCGGGAACATAGCAGCCATCACGATTTTATCCAAGGCGTTCGCAAGTATATCGAGGCGAATTATAATAACCCCGAATTGTCCTTGTCGCATCTGGAGGATGCCTTCAAGGTCAACGGGAAATATATTAGCCAGCTGTTCCGCGACGAGATGGGCGAGAAGTTCATTGATTATTTGGCGAATGTCCGTTTGAACAGGGCGAAAGAGCTGTTGAAGCAGTCTGCGCTGCCGGTTCAGGATGTGGCTCTACATGTCGGATATACCAACGCCATGACCTTCATCCGTGCTTTTAAAAAAACGACCGGAACGACTCCCGGCGAATACCGCAAAGTATAAGTTTTCCCGAGAAAACCCGTTCCATGGCGCTGCGCCGCCAGAGGAGCGGGTTTTTCCGTATGGAGCGGACCACTGCAGAATTCTATCAATTGCCGGATTTTTGTATATTCCAGGTTGTCCTGCCGAATTCGGAAATTTGCGGATCGAATGAAACATGACGATTGCTCGCTAGGCCGTTCAGCCCTATAGTTAAGGCCATCCAGAGTGCGCACAATTCATGGATTGAAAGGAGCTCATATGAACACTGCAGGAGATACGGGACTTCATTCGCAATCGCCGGAGGTTTATCGTTTGAATGCAAGACGAAGGTTCAAGCAGAACCTTCCGCTCCTACTTATGTTCGTGCCCGTTGTGGCCTATTACGCAATCTTCAAATACGCTCCGATGCTCGGAGCCGTGATGGCTTTCAAAAGCTATAACTTTGCGGATGGAATTTGGCATAGCCCTTGGGTAGGATTCAAAAACTTTCAAATCTTGTTCAGCAATCCGCAGACATTGAACATTATCCGCAATACGCTAATGCTGAGCTTGCTCAGCATCGTTGCCGGGTTTCCGGTTCCGATCGTGCTGGCGATTTTATTGAATGAGGCGCGTAAGCAGTGGTTTAAAAAGGCGGTTCAAACGCTAGTCTATTTGCCGCATTTTTTCTCCTGGGTCATTGTAGGAGGGCTGGTTGTGGCGCTGTTCGCCGAGCAGTCCGGAGCGGTCAATTTTATGATCCAGAAGCTGGGCGGAACCACGTTCAGTTTTCTTTATGACGAATTTTCCTGGGTCGCCATTTTCGTAGGGTCGGGCATCTGGAAGGAGGCGGGCTTCAGCACCATTATTTTTTTGGCGGCGATGAGTTCAATCGATCCGTCGTTGTACGAGGCAGCTAGCATGGACGGTTCGAGCAAGTTCAGACAAATTTGGAACATTACGCTGCCGGGCATCAGCTCAACGATCGTCGTCGTATTTATTCTTTCGCTCGGCCGGATTCTGGAAGTCGGCTTCGATCAAATTTATGTGCTGCAAAATGCGAGCGTTCTCAACATAGCGGAGGTCATCAGCACGTACATTTACCGGGTAGGTGTGCAGGGCGGGCAGTTCAGTCTGACCTCGGCGATGGGGCTGTTCGAATCGTTTGTCGGCTTCATTCTGGTATTTACGGCAAACAGGGTGGCCCGGCGGTTTAATCAAAGTTTATGGTAAGGAGGAGCCAAAGTGAAAGCTTCAAGGAGCGAAAGACTATTCTACTTCTGCAACTATGCCATTCTTGCGTTTGCGGGTCTAAGCTGTCTTGTGCCGCTGATTCATCTGTTTTCGTTGTCGTTCAGCGATCCGCATGCGGTCATGTCGGGAGATGTGACGCTATGGCCCATCGGGTTTACATGGGAAACCTACGGCGTGCTGTTTAACGGGACGCGAGTGCTGGGAGCATTTTGGAACAGCGTTGTCATTACCGTGGTGGGCGTCGCCTTAAGCATGCTGTTTACCGTAATGGCGGCATATCCGCTCTCCCGCAGCCATTTCTACGCACGTCGTCCCTGGACGCTGGTGATTGTGTTCACGATGCTGTTCAGCGGAGGACTTATCCCGACGTTTCTTGTCGTCAAATCGCTGGGACTGTTGAATACATACGGAGCGCTTTGGCTGCCGGGATTGATCAGCACGTTCAATATGCTCATTATGAAAACTTTTTTTGAAAATATTCCGGAAGAACTCATCGAAGCTGCGAAAATGGACGGCTGTAGCGAGCTGAGACTGTTGGTTCAAGTTGTTATCCCGTTGTCTTTGCCGGTTATGGCGACACTGACTCTTTTTTATGGCGTCGGCTATTGGAACTCGTTTTTCAGCCTCATGATTTATATTCAGGATACAACCAAGCTGAATCTGGCGGTGCTTGTGCAGCAAATGATTCAGAGCCAGACCATTTTACAGGAAATCAACAATGTGCAGCCGGACGACATCAAGGATGTTACGCCGGAAACGATAAAAGCCGCGGGCGTAATCGTCATGCTGCTCCCTATGTTAGCCGTATATCCGTTTTTGCAAAGATTTTTCGTCAAGGGTGTTATGATCGGCGCGATCAAGGGGTAGCTCGGTCGGGGCTTCAAGGCTTGATTGGACAAAGAATATATTAAAGGGAGAGGTTAACGAATGAAACGTACATCTATTCATACAACGGTGTATACCAGTCTTGCCGTAATGCTTGGGGCAGGAGTTCTGCTCGTAGGCTGCGCCGGCGGTGGAGACGCGGCCAAGGGCGGCGACGATTCCAAAGGCGAAGGCAAGCGTGGAAGCATTTCCTCCTCCATATATGATAGGGGGAATGTACCCGCCGAGGAAGGTACGGTGGACAATAACCGCTGGACGAAATGGCTGAATGAGCAAGGTCCGGTCGATGTGAAGTTTGTACCGATTACGAGAGCGGAGTCTAAGCAGAAATTCAACGTCCTGTTCGCATCGGCCGGGGCACCCGACCTGGTGTTCGATTACGACGCCGGCCTGATGAACGACTTATACGCGCAGAAGCAGCTGCTGCCGCTGGACGATTTGATTCAAAACAGCAGTACGGGGTACAAGAAGCTGGCCGATCAATATCCGATATTGAAGGAAATGGGCAGGAAGCCGGACGGCAAGATTTATCAGTTCGGCCGTCTGCTCGGGATGAAGACCAACGACCTGCTGTTTATCCGCAAAGACTGGCTGAAGAAGCTGAATCTGGAAGTCCCTAAAACGACAGAGGAGCTGTATGCGGTGGCCAAAGCTTTCCGCGAGCAGGACCCGGACGGCAACGGCGTCAAGGATACTTACGCCATTAACCTCAGCTATACGGCTGAAAATGTAGTCAACGCCATGTTTCAAAATACGGGGCTGTTTTCCAAGGACGGAAAGCTGGAGAAGACGTGGGAACAGGCCAGGGAGGCCGCGGCATTCAAAAAACGGCTGTTCTCTGAAGGATTGGTGGATAAAGACTTCCTGACAGACAAGAATGGAGAGAAGGCCAAGCAGGACTGGATTACCGGCAAGCTGGGCATGTATGCACAGAGCAGCGGCGCGGATCAGGTTGCGACCTTCGCCATATACCAATCGTTGAAGAAAAATGTGCCGGACGCCGAGGTGATTCCGATCGAGCTTCCGAAAGGGCCGTACGGTCAGTTCAATCCGAACTCCAAATTCCCGGTTCAGATGACGGCTGCTATTAATGCGAACACGAAGGACCCGAAGGCCGCGATGAAATATATCGATTTCCTTGTGTCCAAGCCGACGATGAATGCACTCAAGAACGGGATGGAGGGCCAGCATTACCAGACGGATAAAGACGGCTGCGCCCAACCGATCGATAAAGAAAAAAACAAGAAAGAAATGGCGATGACTAACGACATTGCGATGTTGAGCTCGATGGCGCTGATGGGCAAATGCGAGAAATACGAAATTAAGCTGAATCCCGACGTTCCGGAGGAGAAAGAGTTCCTTACTATTATAGAAACGGCGGATAAAATATATTTGAACCCGAATCTTCCGTTCTCGACCGAATACGATGCGACGATTCTGCCTTCGCTTCCGGCCGATCTGTTCGTCATTAACAAAAATACGGATACGATCAACGATCTATGGAAAAAAGCGATTGTAAGCGGCGATAAATATACGCCGGATCAGGCACTGGCGGAAGCGAAATCCATTTGGGAGAAGTCGGGCGGCAAGCAAATCGAAGACTTCTACAATAAATGGTATCAAGAAAATAAAGACAAGCCTCTGCGCAATAACGATTTCTTGAAATTGAAATTCGACTAACCTGTCGCGACCGCAAGTAAGCACGTGTCTTCTCAGGCATATCGTTTTGCGGGATATTATACGTCTTAAAAAGAAAAGGAGCTTTGCCACTGAAGTACGGTGGCAGGCTCCCTTTGTGCTACACGGCGTCGCCGCAGAGAAACAACTCCTTCTAGCTGATGTCACAGTCAAAGTTGGCTTCCAGCTCTACCATTAAAAAAGCAGCCTTGTAGGTTGCTTTTTTACGTTTTTGCAGAACATATAGTGAAATTGATTGTATTGTATGCTACAGAACATGCTTCTATGAATAGTTTTTTTATTAAAATAAAGTGATCTTTTAATTGTTATGTTACTTAATATATGTTAACCTTAAATTAAGTAACATTATTCGGAGGGATTCTCTGTGCAATTTGTTAATCCGATTCGGGACGTGAAGACCATACAAGCGATGAAAGAGGAGCTCCGAAAACACTCTGTAAGGGATCTGTTGCTATTTGTATTGGGAATTAACACCGGGATTAGTCTTCTTGATTTACTCAATCTTACTGTAGAGGACGTTTGGGATGGCCAGAATGCTAAACAGTTTCTTTACATTAAGGATGAAAAGACAGGAGAAGAAAAGGCTCATTACTTAAACAGCAAGATCGGGGAGATACTGAGCGAGTATTTATCTAACATCGATTGGAAAGCTGAAGATTATTTATTTAAGTCCAAGAAGGATTGTCGTCCGATTACCCGTCAGCAGGCGTATCGAATTATTAACCACTCGGCAAGGGAGGTGGGAATATCGGAGAAAATCGGAACCCATACGCTGAGAAAGACGTTTGGTTACCATGCGTATTATAGGGGAGTTGCGATCTCTATCTTAAAGTCGATTTTGCATCATCATTCTACGGCAGAAACGCTAAAGTATTTGGGAATTGACAGGACCGAGAAGAAACCAATTAAAGTCGATGTCAATTTGTAAATATCGATGTATCGAAAAGATAAAAAAATTCCGCATGGAGCATGCGGAAAAGGTAGTTTTTTATTAACTTTTATTGGGCAGAGTCGTCCAGACCCAATGCTGTATGAATATCTACGTTTGTTAGTTCGGTGACAATCCCGTCATTTACGAGAACATGTAAGGTTGAAGCGTCCTTCATAAAACGGAAAATGCCGTTATCAAAGTCTGTATCCACTTCTTTGAAGAAAATGCCTTCATATTCAGTTTCTTTTTCGTGACTGAAGCTTAGCTTGTATTGCTCCCCAGCTTTAATCAAATAAGCACGAATTCCTTTTTGATAATTGCCTTCTTCATCCCGAATATAACGGGCAACGGAAACGATATGCAGATCGACAAAGGGAATCTCGCGTACCAAAGAATTAATGATAGACCCCTTCGTAATTTGTTCCCATCGGCTGTGAGCTGTCTGGCCAAGAATGATCTGTGTAATGTTGTTATCTCTAGCTACTTCTGCAATAACCTTATAAACAGGGCGGCTTTCATTATCCTTCATGATAAATTGGGCCGTTGTATGAGAGTGGGCATATTGTTTCCATTGCTCGATATAGAATAATTTCTCGGCATCTAGTTCGTCGAATGGCTTTGGATCAATGGTCAATATATAAAGCGGAGCTTTCATGATATTAGCGATTGCACAGCCACGTTTGATTAATCTTTCGCTATTGGGACCATAATAAACGCAAACAAGAATGCTCTCATTATATACGCTAATCATTTTAAGTATTTCACCTCAATGCTAGTAGTAGGACTCGCATAAACTATGTAAGACTATAGTTGATGTTACGACAAGAGTCAATATGTAGATACGGAAGCAGAAGTCATGAATAAGGAGGAGTACGCTTGACTATGTTCTATACCTATATGTTTCTCCCGTTGATCAGTGCCATGTTTGTTCCCTTATTATATAAGTATTTCAACCGCCTTGTACATACGGGCTGGTTCGTTTTACTTGTACCTTTATCTATTTTTATCTATTTACTACAGTATATACCTGGTGTAGCGGCTGGTGACACTTATAAATACACATTGTCTTGGATTCCGTCCCTGGATATGAATGTGATCGCCTATGTGGATGGGCTCAGCCTGTTATTTGGTCTGCTCATCAGCGGTGTCGGTAGCTTGGTCATTATTTACTCCATATTTTATATGTCTAAGGTTCGAGAAGCTCTCCATAACTTCTATATTTATTTGCTCATGTTCATGGGCGCTATGCTGGGGGTCGTATTCTCGGATCACCTCTTAGTCCTCTACGGGTTCTGGGAGTTAACCAGCGTTTCTTCCTTCTTATTAATCTCCTACTGGTACGAGCGTAAGAGCTCTCGCCAAGGCGCCTTAAAGGCGCTACTGATTACTGTCCTTGGCGGATTCGGCATGTTAGCCGGATTTATTATGCTGATCATGATGGCGGAAACCTACAGCATCCGGGAAATGATTGCGAACCTGGAAGTCATACAAAGCCATGTATTGTTTATTCCTACGATGCTATGTGTTTTGTTAGGTGCATTTACGAAATCCGCGCAATTTCCGTTCGGTATTTGGTTGCCAGATGCGATGGAGGCACCAACTCCGGTGAGTAGTTACCTCCACTCGGCTACCATGGTCAAGGCTGGCATTTATTTAGTGGCGCGTATGACTCTGATATTCGGGGGGAGCCCCGTGTGGTTCTGGCTTGTGGCCGGTATTGGTATCATTACGCTGCTTTATGGTTCTTTGACGGCTATAAGACAGACGGATCTCAAGGCGATGTTAGCGTATTCTACGATTAGTCAATTGGGATTGATCATGTGCCTGCTTGGAGTCGGTTCTTTAGCCGTCTATTTTGGGCCTAGTGAGAGTGGCACGATCTTTACGGTAGCTACATTTGCCGCGCTATTCCATCTATTTAATCATTCGACCTTTAAAGGAAGCTTGTTTATGGTTGTCGGTATTATTGACCATGAGACAGGTCGGCGAGATATTCGCTACTTAGGCGGTTTGATGCAAGTCATGCCGATTACGTTCACGATCGCTTTGATTGGTGGCTTATCTATGGCGGGATTACCGCCGTTTAACGGTTTTTTGAGTAAGGAAATGTTTTTTGCAGCAGTGAATGATGTATCACAAGCCGGTATTTTCGGTTTGGGCCACGTGGGTATCCTGTTCCCGATCATTGCTTGGGTAGCCAGCATATTTACCTTTGTTTATTGCATGATCTTTGTGTTCAAAACCTTTGGAGGACCCTATCGTCCTGAAAAATTGACAAGGAAAGTGCATGAAGCGCCTTGGGGGATGCTGCTTTCACCAGCGATATTGGCATTATTCGTTATATTCATTTTCTTCTTCCCCAATGTATTGGGTAAGTATATGCTCACCCCGGCATTAACCGCGATTTTGCCGATGATGCCGATGTCTCCCTACGATCTGAAAATCAGTGCATGGCATGGAATCAATATGGAGCTCGTGATGACCATCGGTGTCATTGTTGTTGGTCTTCTTCTCTTCAAAACAGCAAAGCGATGGGTCCAGGTCATGCGTAATTATCCGCAGGGATTAACCTTGAATCATGGGTACAATCAGGGCTTAGCAGGCGCAGAGAGGCTATCGTCATCCCTAACGAATCGGTATATGACAGGCTCACTGAGACATTACCTGATCTACATTTTTTCTTTCTTTGTCATTGTATTGGTAAGTTCGCTTCTGCTGCTCCATGGTATCCAGTTCGATTTCGCAAGGAATGCAGCTATTAGTATGTTTGATGTGGGACTTGTGCTCGGGATGATAATCTCCGCATGCACAGTCTTATTTGCCAGCAATCGAATCGTGGCTATTGTTGCACTAGGCGCCTTAGGTTATATGGTTTCTATGTTCTTTGTTATCTTTAGAGCTCCTGACCTGGCATTGACGCAAATGGTGGTGGAGACTGTGACAACGGTTCTGTTCTTGCTGTGCTTCTATCATTTACCGAAGCTGAAGAAAAGCATCGAGCGGATTCCTTTCAAACTGACGAATCTGGTCATATCGATCGCGATGGGTCTAACGGTGACCCTGCTCGCATTGTCTGCTAATGGACATAAATTATTTAAACCCATAACATCATTTTTTGAAAATGCCTTTGAGCTGGCGGGCGCTAAAAATATTGTCAACGCTATATTAGTGGACTTCCGCGGATTCGATACGATGCTGGAAATATCCGTGTTGGTCATTGCTGGGCTAGGTGTATATGTATTCGTTCATCAGCGTTCCAAAAGGAGGGAACAACATGAAGTCGAATGATGTGATATTGAAAAGTGTAACTCGAGTGGCTGCCGTGATCATATTGACCTTCTCGATCTATTTATTTATGAACGGTCACCATCATCCGGGGGGAGGATTCATTGGGGGGCTGAGTATGGCCTCATCTATTGTCCTACTGTATCTTTCTTTTGGAGTCGAGAAGGTAAGGGAGAATATTCGAGTTGATTTCAAGAAGCTTTCAGCGATTGGTGTGTTGATTGCAGTTGGGACCGGAATGGCGAGTGTTGTCTATGGTCAATCTTTTTTAACCCAGACCTTCGGTCATGTTGATTTACCGATCTTTGGAGATACGGAGCTCGCGTCTGCTTTGATTTTTGATACCGGAGTGGCTTTGGCTGTCATAGGCACCGCAGTCAATATTATTCTAAGCATAAGTGAGGATCGTTAATATGGAGACACTAATGGTCATACTGGTCGGTATTTTAATATCCATTGGAACCTATTTGATTCTATCTAAACAACTGCTGCGAATTGTGCTCGGAACATCGATTGTGGGCCATGCGGTTAATTTATTGCTCATCACTTCGGGTGGGCTGAAGACGGGGAGCGCCCCTCTGCTAGGAGAGAAAGTTGCGAGCTTTACCGATGCTATTCCTCAAGCATTAATATTAACTGCGATCGTCATTAACTTTGCCGTGACAGCGCTAGTACTGGTTTTATGTTACCGCTCCTATCAAAGCTTCGGGACGGATGACATGGAGCAATTAAGGGGAAATGAGCAATGAATAATTTGTTGATCACGCCGGTTATCATTCCTCTGTTGACGGGGATGCTCCTCATCATATTCCAGAAAAACGTAAAGCTTCAGCGGATTCTTAGTCTGGTTGCATTGTTAGCCACCAGTGTCATGTCCGTTCTATTGATGAATCAGATCCGAGATGGCGGTATTCAAACCTTACAGTTGGGGGGTTGGGAAGCGCCTTACGGCATTAGTCTCGTGGGTGACATGTTCAGTGCTTTGCTGCTTTTGGCTACCTCCATTGTCTCGGTATGCTGCTTAATATATGCTTTTTCATCGATTGGCCGAAAACAAGAAAAACTGTATTTTTATCCTCTATTTTTGTTTTTGATTACAGGTGTCAATGGTTCGTTCTTGACCGGGGATTTATTCAATTTATATGTCTTTTTTGAAATGTTTCTGGTTGCTTCCTATGTACTGATCACCTTGGGGGGAGCCCAGAGGCAGCTTCGGGAGTCGTTGAAATATATTTTTACGAACATTGTTGCATCGGCGTTCTTTTTGATCGGAGTTGCCTATTTATATGCGATGACCGGCACATTGAACCTCGCTCATTTATCGATGCGGATTGCAGAGGTGGGTCAGGATGGGTTAATTACCACCGTCGCATTATTATTCCTGATCGTTTTCGCCATGAAGGCGGGATTATTGCTTTATTTCTGGCTACCCGGATCCTATAGCGTACCGCCAACGGCAATCGCTGCTATTTTCGCGGCGTTACTCACTAAGGTCGGGATATACGCCACTTTCAGAATGTTTACGCTCATCTTTTATCATGAACCGCAGATTACCCATCTGTTTATCGGGATATTAGCCGCTATAACCATGCTACTGGGCGGACTCGGAGCGATCGGTTATTGGGATTTGAGAAAAATATTAACCTACAATGTGGTCATAAGCGTTGGATTTATTATGGCTGGACTCGTCTCTTTGACAACCACCGGCATAGCGGGTTCTATTTATTACTTGATTCACGACATGCTGATTAAGGGGCTTGTATTTATGATCGGGGGAACGATTGTTCACCTCACGGGAACCAGTAATTTGAAGAATATTAGCGGCTTGATTCGTCTCCATCCTGGGTTAGGTTGGATGTTCTTCATCGCGGCGCTGTCGATGGTTGGAATTCCTCCGTTAAGCGGTTTTCTTGGTAAAGTATTTACGACGCAAGGCGTCTTTGAAGCCGGTTATTATTGGCTTGGAGGAATCGGGCTGCTGGCCAGCTTGTTCATTCTGTATTCGATGATCAAATTGTTTATGAACGCATTTTGGGGTGAAACGATTCTGAGCGTAGAGGAGGAGAAAGGGACAACGAAAGGCCTATTGCTTCCTATCGCTCTATTGACGCTGGCTAGCGTTGCCCTGGGAGTCGGTGCTGAGGCGATTACGGGTTATGTAGACCAAGCTGCGGAGGAATTGTTGAATCCAAGTTTATATATTCAGGCCGTGTTTGATTAAAGGGGGAAACCGTCATGCCCGTTCAGGTGTTACTCAATATATTCATTGCCTACTTGTGGATGTTTCTGCAAGAGGAGATGAGCATATTAAACTTTATCAGCGGTTATTTGGTTGGTTTGTTTATTTTACTGTGCATCCGCCGTTTCTTTAAAAAACCGTTTTATCTATTCACGCTAGTCGCAATCGGTAAGCTGTTCGTTCTGTTTATCCATGAGTTGAATATTTCTGCGCTGGCGGTCATGAAGCATGTACTCCGTCCTAAAATCGATGTCAAGCCAGGAATCTTCAAGGTAGAAACGGATTTGGAGGGAGATTTGGAAATCACGCTCCTATCCTTATTAATTTGTTTAACGCCAGGCTCGGTCATCATGGAGGTAAGTCCTGATTCGAAGGTGCTGTACATCCACGGTCTGAACATGCCGGAATCCAGGGATTCTGTATTGAAATCAAAATCTGTATTTGAAAAAGCGATCAAGGATGTGACGAGAAAATGATATTTGAGACGGTGTTGATCACGGCATTATGTATATTAATGCTGGCCATACTAGCCAATTTATATCGGGTTGTAAAAGGACCTTCCAGTGCAGACCGTGTTCAGGCGCTAGATTCCGTCGGTATTAATCTGATCGCCAGTACGGCCGTGTTCTCTGTGCTGCTGCACACGCATGCCTTTTTTGATCTCATATTACTGATCGGGATTCTTTCATTTATTGGGACTGTTGCCTTTGCCAGATTTATTGAAAGAGGTGTTGTCATTGAGCGTAAGCGGTGAAATAATCGGGGCTGTCCTTATTCTCATTGGAGCCATTTTCAGCTTGATCAGCGCGATTGGGAATGTGCGTTTACCTGATGTGTACACAAGGTCTCATGCGGCATCTAAAAGTTCTACGCTTGGCGTGCTGTGCGCGTTGGTAGGAACCTTACTGTATTTCTTAATTTCCGACGGGTTCTTCAGCATCCGCCTCATCTTGGGAATCTTCTTTGTATTTTTGACAGCTCCAGTGGCCGCCCATGTGATCTGTCGGGCCGCTTACCGTAACCAGGTGCCTTTAGCCGAGCAGAGCGTCCAAGATGAATTGAAGGACTATTATAGGGAAAATGAAATTGTCGAGGTAGAAGATAAGGCCGAATTAGTTAATACTCAGGCGAAATGAAAAAGCAGTTCATCTTCAATAACTTCACCATTCGCTTGGCCTCCATACGTAGTACCCGTGAAGACACCTTAATCGGTGTCTTTTGCATGTACGGAGAACGTATCTGCTAGGATTGTGTTTAGCCAAGAGCGGAGGTTGCTACAATGATTTATCGTTTGCGTAAAACATCGAATTTGATTTTGAGCGTACATCGCTCGATATTGTTTTGCCGGGAGTACTTGTGGATATGCCAAGCCGCGGCTCCTCTACATATGGTCAAGTTTCGGGATCACGTAGTGATCGGTTGGGGGATTCTGTATGTTGCTGGAATCAGTCCGGGCGTAACCGAAACGGACGCATTGATTGTCGTATCTCGGGCAGTGAGATGAAAGTATATTTCAATATAGATGAAATCTATATTCGTAAAGGTTTTTTATAAATAACATTAATAATACCTTTAACTCAAGCTAATACAATTCCACATTTTTCCTTGTAAACTACAATTAGAGTTGCGGAATAGCCGCAATTTAATTGAACAAATAAGGAGATGTAATTGATGAACATCCGCAAAAGCATGACCTCTGTAGTTGCCGCTGCTGTACTCGGCACCGCTTTAATCGCTAGTTTGGTCAATGTGGGACCCGGAACTGCTGTTGCAGCGAAGCCTAACATGACGCCGAATTATGAGATTCACGCGCTGCTAGATTCGAATCTGGCTTTGAATCCGGACCACACCTTGAATAGCGCGGTGCTGAATGCGTTCAACATTACCGCGGCTCCAGTCCAAATGAACGTTCAGTATCTAGATACGAATAATAAAGACCTTAACAATCAAGGCTGGTCCGCACGCATTCGCAAAATGACCGGCGACAGCAAATTTCAATTAAACTATAAGAAACGTTATGCGATCACAGGCAACGACATTACGGCAGCTTTGAATCAAGCTAACAGCGAAGGCTTCGACTCTAGTGACACGAACTACGATGCACAGGTAGAATGGAGCTATAGCTCAAAGACACTTAGCATTTCCATTGACAAGAATGCCAGCATCGCTGGTTACAGCGGCTTGACCCTGCCTAATCAGACTGATTCGGTCGATGCGATTGTCAAAAACATTCCGGGCAAGCTGGATAAATGGACAGGCCCAGGCTGGGGAACCTCTGTGCTGAGCCAATCGCGAGTATACGGTCCCGTATATGCTACACGCTACACAGGCACATTTAACGGAATCAAGACCTACATTGAAATCTGGCCGATCAAAAATGCATCAGGAACTGGCTATGATTATACGGTAGAAGCTTCGTTCAAAGTTGCCACAGAGACCGATGCGGCCAATTCCTCTAGCCAATTGTTTACTTTCCTGCAGTCCCAAGGCTGGTTTCTTCCTCAAGATGCATTGAAAACATCGACCATCTTGCAGCGTTATTAAACTTAAGAAAGAGCTTTGCAGCCCGCTGGCTGCAAAGCTCTTTTTCAGAAAGGGAGCTGACGCATTTGGAAGGTACGCAACCTTTAGTGGCTGGTTTATGAAACGTTTACCTGTTATTCTTTGTTTTTATCCTTCAACATCTTTTCCATTGCTTGTAAGACCGTAGCGTTCGGTTCTCTATACTTATACGCATAGGCTTCAGGATAATTGGTTTTGTACACCACACGGTTTAACATACGAGGTACCATATCCTGATAATATGCTGTTAACTGACATGGGCTCAATAAATCTACCACGACATCTCCAGGAATGATCCGAGCAACATCACCTAACACGGCCTCAATCTGCTCATCTGTAAATTGTTTTTTAATGATAGCTAAGATGGCAGAGTATGTGGTTTTAAATGCAGATGCGAAATGACGCTTGCCATTCGCTTCAGTCGATTTCATCAGCTCAATATTCATGGCCGCTGCGTCGCGAACATCAACCCCATACAATTGCGAATCTGCCATAGCTCTATCGCCGTGAAGCATGGCATAAATCATATCATGATGCCAAGGCGCAAAGCTCGGCCCCATGACATGCGTAGGGTGAATCGTTGTCAGGGTTATGTTTGTTGTATTTTCAGGGGAGCGGATAAACGACCAGGCCGCTTTTTCTTCCATCGTTTTTGAAACCATATGGAGGTCAAACAAGCCTTCCCTATTTTCATTTGTCCAGTCATCCTCTGTAAACGTTGTTTTGGATGAATCTTCGTTGCCGTAAGCAATGGTTGACTCTGCACTGGTGTGCACGATCTTTTTGACACTGCCCGATTCAACGGCCAATTGTAAGAGCATGCGGATTCCTTTTTCTTTCGTCCTGCCCCTATCTTTAAACGTTTTGTCGTGTGGATTAAAGGCGCTCCCCTGATTAAAAACCCACTTTGCTCCACTCAACACTTCTTTCCAATTCTCTGTTTCCCCCAGGTTTGCTTTGTAAAAGCCCACATTTGGCAACATCTTTTGAAGCTGTTGCGCTTTATCTTCATTCCGGTACGTTCCGGTAATCTGGGTATAGCCCATATCGGTTAACTGTTTGGCAATCCATGCGCCAATGTAACCTGTTACCCCTATAATGACAATCTTATCGTTTCGTTCCATTTGTACGCTTCCCCTTTCAACACGTTCTCAGTTCTAGGTTTAGCCGATGCCTTCGTAGTAAGAGTTAATTATAACAATTCAAGGGAATAGGCGTCCATAAGGCACTGCCATCATCATACAACGGAAGCCCGATAAGCCTGGTTCATGAGCTTATCGGGCCTTGTATATTCTGCTGATTCTAATTCTGGCTGCGCTGCTTCTCCTGCAGCTCCAAATAGTTACGCATCCGGCGCATATATTCGGGGGCGTCCATAGGATCCGCGGCGATCATTTCAATGATACAGAGTCTTGAGGAACGTTCCTTGTCCGCTTGGGTTATAGCCTGGTCAAGCTCTCCATAGGTCCGGACAGTCACGGCAAACGCATCGCCTCCAAAAGCTTCGGCCAGCTTGGTGTATGACCAGCGTGGAATTTTGTTATAGGGCTGATCTTCGGTTTTGACATTTAAATATTTCTCGATCGTATAACCATCGTTGTTCAAGATGAAGATAATGGGCTTGCATTCATAGTAGAGCATGGAGCTGATTTCTTGGGCTGTCAGCTGCAAGGAGCCGTCACCTGTGAATAATAACACCCGCCGGTCCGGCGCCGCAATACTGGCACCGTATGCCGAGGGTGTGGCATAGCCGATAGACTCCCAGCCTCCCTGAGCGATATACGTTACATGGCGCGGCAGTCTCACCTGAGCCATCCCGTTGTAAAACGTACCGGTCTCGGCGATCACAATATCCCCCTCTTTCAGCATCTGCTGAAAACGAGGATAGTAATTGGCCGCAGTTAGTGGCTCATCGTTACGCCCGGTTAGTTGGTCGTACGGGAATGTGGCTTTTGCCGCCAAACCTTGGCCTTTGTACCCAATCTTCTGCACCGCAAGCAGCATGTCAGCAGCGAACACATTCGGATATTCCGCTTCTGCGATCTTGACCATATCGGGTTGAATATCGACAGTCACCAGTGGATTCAGCTTCGCGCTGAAGTTCGCGGTGTTAGTGTCCGCCAATACCATGCCTACTCCAATGACACAGTCTGCATGTTCTACCGTGGCCTGGACTTCAGAACTTCCGAAAGCGCCTCCGTACACCCCCATATAATTCGGATGGGTTTCGTCGAATGCCCCTTTTCCGAACATCATTGTCGCAACAGGTATGTTCATGGCGTCGGCCAACTGCCGAACGGCTTTCTCCAGGCCGAACCGCGTGGCTTTGACATCAACCAGAATGACGGGCCGGTGGGCATGCTCCAGCAGCTGGCGGACATGTTCCACTGCTGCCTGAAGGGGTTTTAAATTGGACGCTGGACGCGGCGGTGCCGGTTCTCTTCGGGCCATGATCGGTTTGGTCACTAGATCATCAGCTACAACCAGGTATACCGGCTTTTTCTTTTCCTTCGCAATGCGAATGGCTGCAGGAATTTCAATCTCGGCGTTTTCTGGCGTCAGCACGGCCGTATAAGCTGTAATCAGCGCATATACCTTGTGGAAGACGTCGAAATTTCCATTCATTAGAGTGTGGTGCATCAGCTTGTGTTCTTTCTGATCCTTCTCGGGAGGTGCGCCTACGATGTGAATCAGCGGTACATGCTCACTGTTAGCTCCCGCTATCGCATTGCAGGCACTGAGCTCCCCAACCCCGAAAGTCGTAATAAGAGCAGACAGACCTTTGATTCTTGCGTAGCCATCCGCCGCATAACCTGAGTTCAATTCGTTCCGTCCACTCATAAACTGGATGCCGTTATACCGCTCGAGCGTATCCAATAGTGTAAAATTATAGTCTCCGGCAACACCGAAAATTTCGGTAATGCCCTCCAGCCTCAGGCAATCGAACAAATACTGGCCAAGTGTTTTTTGCGCTGTTCCAGTTTGCGGGTTAGAGCTGCCTACTGCTGTCATGGTTCCCATCTCTTCTCACTCCCTATTCTTTTAAGTCTGTTCTTGTATAAGATTCCCTCTTCCTTGGAATGGTTATTCACTAAGGAGTGTTCGATAGGCTAGCGTTCTATGTGTTACATGAAACCCATACAGAGCTTCAGCATCCAGTCCCATCTCTATCGCTTTGTATGACGACTTCCCCCATAACGGAGGATTTTTTTCGTAGAAATAGTCGTAAATTAAGCTTACAGATCATCGAGATCTATCGTGTGATATAATAGTGGCGAAGTATACATATTTAGGGGCGAAAGAGTGAAGAGTTTAAACTATACGTTATTGGGTCTAAGAGGGCTGCTGGCTCTTTCTGTTGTTATTTTTCATATCTATGGATCTGCTGTTATTGAAGGTTACATTGGTGAATTTCCGAAGGAGCATCTGCTGTATGTGATCAATTATGCAGGTCCTATTTCTGTGGACTTGTTTTTTGTTATTAGCGGCTATCTCATTACTCAAAGTTTATCGAACAAACGAACGCTTCGTGAATTTGTTATAAATCGGATTATCCGTATTTATCCTGTATTTTTAGTTATCCATTTGATTATTTTTACGGTTGGTCCCTTTATAAAATATAAATGGATGACCGGAATCGGCTTGAGAGAGTATATTGTTCATTTTGTTTCTAATGCATTTCTCCTGCCAGGGATGCTGCAATTGCCGATTGCACAAATCGTGGCCTGGTCACTGAGTTATGAACTGTTTTTTTACATCATAGCAGGGTTAGTTTGGTTCATCTATCACGGTTCAAAGTTAAACATGCTTGGGAAATATATTTCTTATCTTGTGATAATCGTCTTTTGTACGGTTGTTGTGTATGCTCGGATGGATTTGCTCTTCTTTGTGGTAGGTGTAGCCGTGTACTTCTGTCAAGATAGGTTGCAGAGAAGATTCAAAGCAGCTAAGCAGTTTTATTTTAATGGCATTATACTTTTGGCCGCCATTTATGCTTCCTTTCAGACATTAAAAACTCCAATCGCGGCAGCGCTGATACTAAGCTTCTTATTCTTTATTACTATTATCACGGAATACGGTCTGCTATCCTCGATTCTAAGGACTAGACTAATGCGCTATCTGGGGGAAATAAGCTTCAGTTTGTATATGTGGCATACTATGGTGATGTTTCCTTTAAAGATCGTTGTTCCCAAGATCACCAATGTAATAGGCTATTCTTCTTTATCTTTTGCCATGTATGCATCGTTGTCACTTCTTCTATCGATTGGCATATCGCATCTATCTTATAAATATATTGAAGTACGTTTCGCAGAGTATCTGAAAAAAAGACGGAACAGGAACCCTATCGATATGTTGTCTGATTTATGATTTTACAAAATCATGGGTCGATTCCATAAATACAAAAAACACCATCGATTTTGAGATGGTGTTTATTTATTCACTTTGACATAATCATTGAATCTCAGATAAATGATGAGTGCTACGAATGCTGTTCGTTTATTGGCTTTCTGGAAGGATGATTTTGTCCTAAAGACTCAAATGGTGTAGCTGCTTTTTCAAAGACCGTAGTTGTATGCAACCTCTCCGAAGGCTAAAGACATGGGCAATTGAACGTCTGATTCTAAGAGTTTGCTGCTCTCTACGGCCAATGTGTTCATTAGGGCTATACCGTTGAATCTTAGCAACATGGAGATCGATGACCTCTTGGGATCTCCCGATACTTACGCCCATTTTTTCAAACAGTTCTTTATTACTAATAAATTGAAATACCAATGGTATATATAGGTAAAACGTAGTATATTTAGATTCAAATACATTTTACATGCACTTGGGAGGAAGAGCGGATGTCAAAGAGGTTTAGTTTTCTAAAAGCAGTTATTTCAGCCTTTTTAGTTATTGCACCGGTGAACTCAGTTGCATATGCTGCTGGTAATGTTAACTTTACACAAATAAACTTTGTGGATATTAGTGAGACATATTGGGCAAACAGCGCCATCATGGATCTAGCAAAGAGCCAAGTCATTTCAGGGTATGAAGATGGTTCTTTCAAACCAGAAAAGTATGTTACTCGAGAAGAGTTTGCTTCACTCATTGCGAAGACCTTCTATCTTGATTTGCCTAGTTCTAATTCAAAGCCGACCTATTATGATGTTACCCCTGACCGATGGTCATTCTCGTATATTGAAGCCTCCAAAGATTTCTTGACAGGGTACTATCCCCCTTCTGGTAAAGCTATTTTCAATCCAACCACTGATGCAACACGAGAGGATGTTGCCGTTGCATTGGTTAAAACATTAGGTTATCAACCTGATGAGTTAAAAGATGAAAGAATTCTCGAAAGAAAGTTTTATGATCTTGGGAGCATCTCTCCAAACTTGCGGACGTATGTTGCTCTTGCCGTAGAAAAACAAATTTTCGATGGTTATCCAAATGGTACTTTTAGAGGGGATAAGCAAGTAACTAGAGCAGAAGTTGCCTCATTATTACATCGAGTTATTAAAAATGCAACAGCAGATGGTAATACGGGTATACATCTTGATGTTATTGTACCTGAGACAACATCAAGTGATTCATTTTACGTTTCAGGTGAAACAACAAAAGGCGCAACGGTTACGATTAACGGCAGAGAAGTCGAAGTTTATCAAGGGCAGTTTAAAGAAGGTGTAAGAATAGATAAAGGGGAAGGAACCTATCAGGTTGTTGTTGTTTCCAGAATCCCTGGTGGTAAATCGAAAACAGTTACAAAGGAAATTAAATATGAAAAAGGTGCGCCCACTCTGACAGTGAAAGATATTCCAGAGCAAACGGAAAAGCAAAATGTAACTATTTCGTGGAGTGTTAGCGGGGATAATAATCCTGTAGTTTATGTCAATGATGAGGCTCAGAGCAGTTGGGCTTCCGGCAAAACGATTGAATTACAAGAAGGCTCTAATACGATCACAGTTAAAGCAGTGAATTCACTAGGAAAAGCAACAACCGTCACAAAAAAAATTATTTTTAATACGGGTGGACCCGTACTAAAGGTAGCGGATGTTCCAGAGACAACAGATAAGCAGAGTGTAATTGTATCATGGAGTGTTACTGATAAAAATGATTCTTCGCCGAAGGTTTATATTAATGATGAACTCCAGTCTTACACGACAAGTAAAACGATTAGCCTAGTAGAAGGTGTCAATACTATTGTATTTAAAGCAACAAATGGATTAGGTAAATCAACCACTATTACGAAGACGATCTCTCTCGGAACGGGTGCACCTACATTAAAATTGGGGGAAGTTCCAAGTTCAACAGAATTAGAGAGGGTTAATGTCTCATGGAGCGTTACGGATAAAAACGACTCGTATCCAAAGGTTTATATTAATAATGAAGTTCAACTGTATACGACTAGCAAATCGATTGTTTTAGAACCAGGTGAAAATATTTTGGTCTTTAAGGCAACGAATTCTAATGGAAAAGAAGTATCCATTACAAAAAATATCATTTTCAATCCACCTGCGCCGAAATTAACGTTAGGTTATATTCCGAATACGACATCAAATAATAAAGTTTCCATCACTTGGACCGTAGTCGATAAAAACGACTCGTATCCAAAGGTATATGTTAACGATGAACTACAGAGTTACTCAAGCTCCACATCAATTAATCTTGTAAAAGGTGCAAATCCAATTAAAGTAGTGGCGACAAACAAGTATGGTAAAGTCTCCACGGTTACAGATACTGTCTATAAAAATTAAATGACTGATTTAGGATCTGCCAAACCACTTTTAGCATTTATGAAGCCAAGTTAATTCAAAACCCAAAAAGTACCGTTAATTCGTCGATAAGATGAATTGACGGTACTTTTTGGGTTATCCATGAATTTCTCATGATTGCGTTATGCTTCTCGCTAGTACCGGTCGCTACCGCTGCCAGCAGCACGGTTACATTGAATGGGATCCCGGCCGTTCAACCTGGCGGAGCCGTTACAATCTCGGGAACATCGACCTTGGATGAAGTCATTATTAAGGTGCTTCGTCCCGGCAAGAGCACGGTGTTTTATGATATCGTCAAAGTAGCGAACGGGCAATTTTCAGACTCATTTACGCTGGATAGCCGTGAGCCGGCAGGGGTTTATACGTGACGGTTGGACAAGCCAGTCAAGTCGCAACCACCACATTTGTTGTAGAAGCGTCGACCACAACACCAAACCCAACTAGTAGTAATGCAGATCTCAGAGGGTTGACGCTGTCGAGCGACAAGCCTACACCCTTACCGTGACCCGTGAAACGGCGCCTGGGCGCAGAAAGCAGTCGCACAAGCGGTGCAAGCCGGTATGATCAGCGGCTATGAGGACGGCACTTTCCGTCTGGATGCCGACATCACTCGCCCTGAGATGGCGGTGATGATCGCCAGAGCTCTGGGTCAGTCGATCGAAGCGGCATCGGCAACAGGCTTTGCGGACGACAAAGACATTCCGTCGTGGGCGAAAGGTGCAGTTGCGGCCATGAACCAGCTTGGCCTGATCGAAGGCAAAGGGCGAATCAATTTGCTCTGGGCGATCAAACGACAAGAGCCGAAGCGGTGACGGTACTGCTGAAACTGCAGACACATAAGAACAAGTAAAGGGAAATAGTGAGCGCTGGATTCAGTACGTAGTGAAACTGCTGGACAAGATCAAGACAGAGTAGGATAGGCCTAAACCATCTCCCAAAAACTTCAGCATGTCGTGACGGCGAATCGTGGATGTCTAAGCCACGATTCGTCTCCATACAAGGCGCCCAAGAGGGTGTCTTTTTTCATTTGTTATCTAAGAAAAATTAAAGGAAGTTGAATAAGTATTGTTACGGCTGGGGATGAATAATATACAAAGAAAAAGTACATAATGTACACTATGTACATACATTGCTGAAAACTATATAATGGAGGTGAGGAGGCGTGCTTATGCAAACAATACTCAATGCTACAGAGGTTCGGGCTAATTTTGGTGAATTCATCGATACAATCGTACGGGAGAAGCCCCAGGCGATTAAACGTAATAGAGATATCATCATGGCTTTTTCCAAGCAACAGATGAAGGAATTGCTTTCAATATATGAATTAACGTTTGAATATGAGCAAGACGAGGATGGCATATATGCAGGATCCATTGAGCAGATGGAAGACATTGTAGCCGATGCGGGTACGCTTGAGGAACTTAAATATGAGCTGGCAAGACAACTGATTGAATACGCAATTGATTACGAAAACAATTACTCTCGCTATTACAATAGCCCTAATCGACATAAGCATGCTCCATATGTATTACGTGTCCTACTGGAAGACGACTTTGATTCGGTAGCGCGTTTGTTGCATGCCTAGTTGGGGTGACCTGGAGAGTTTTTTAAGACGAGATGGTTGGGTACTCATAAGGCAAAATGGCAGGGATAAGATTTTTGAAAAGACACTGGCAAATGGGGAAGTGTTAAGGACTGCGGTTTCGAAAGGTACTGGCGAAATTAGCAAGGGATTATTTAACAGGATTTTGAAGCAGCAACTTCGTGTAGATAAGGAGTACTTTAATTCGAAAAAGTAACGTGTGATTGTTTTTCTCAGATTTCAAAGTGTGGCTGAATTTGGCCTTGCTTTGCATGGAAGAAAGTATTGACTTGAGAACAAGTAGTGCTTATGTTTTGCCGTCCCGTATACAAACTAGATGAAGACCCGCTCAATGAGCGGGTCTTTCACGTTGTAACCAAGTGTATATGGATAGCTTCTCAAGGGAAATGTGGTTGATATCAAAACACATAGGCTATCTTATTAAGTCAAATACGGAAGTACACCAAAGGAGTTTTAATGATTTTTGCCCAATCCAATCTTCCGCTCCCGAAAAGCCGCCATCAAAGCCGGCCAGTCGGTCTGAATGACATCGATGTTCTTGTCGAACAGCTTTCCCCAGCCTTGGTCCGGGTCTTGCTTGACCGAGGTATCATCATCCAGCCGGCCGAATAGCACCGTGTGGTCATTCAGCGTGATAGCATTGGCCCATACGAATAAGTTCAGCTGGTGAAGCCTTGCGATGAGCTCATCCTGAAATAAAGGATGGTTGGCCGAATCGGCGATTAATTCAACTCCGACTACATTGAGATTGGGATAAGCTAGCACGGTTTCGATATCGGCTAAGGAATAGGCGATGGGCATGAACATGTATTTCGTTTCATACTGATCCAGAAATTCCAATTGCTCCTTGACGGCAGGGCCTTTCAAGATAATTTGATTGGCCATGTCATAGCGATCCAGCATATTCAACAAGGATGGCCAGATGTCCCAGGCTCGGTCGATGTTGATCAGGACATCCCCTTTGAAATAAGCAAGAACATCCTCCAGGCGTTCAACCTTAGAAAGGGTTTGAACGTAATCACGGTTGAAGTAAGTCAAGCTTTCGATTTTTTCTGAATTCATGGTTTTTATATTATCGGATTCCTGGAGAAGTCTTTTTTCGGCTCCGTCGTGAAACAGGTACAGGGTTCCGTCGGTCGATTGAAACACATCGATTTCCAGCATATCTCCACCTAGCTGCAGGGCTGCTTTGAGGGCGGGAATCGTATTTTCGATGATGTTGCCTAATGAAGTTCCCCGATGTACAGCAAGTAAAACCCCATGCTCGTCCAATTTCTTATTTAACAAGGCGTTGATGTCTCTGTATTCAGGTTTCCCTATCCGCATAGCTCGTCCTCATCTCTGAAATTAATAATTGTATGATAGCACTTGATATTGGAACGTGTCAATAAACGTTCATCTTCACGGTTTGTTATTTGCGTAAAGCATAAAATCAGGTAAGATTGTAGAAGAAGAAGTTGAGGAGGTTTGTCGGGTGACATGGCCACAATAAAGGATATTGCCAAAGCGGCAGGTGTTTCACATGGTACGGCATCGAATGTATTGAACGGCAAAGGAAATGTTAGCGTCAAAAAAATACAGCTGGTGGAAGAAGCGGCGAAAAAACTAGGCTACAAAATGAATTACAAAGCCAAGTCTTTAAGATCAGGGGCTACCAATTCCGTATCGATCATTGTGCCCACGATGGAATCAGATGAATATGTCCAGCTGTACAAAGGCTTAGATAAATCGCTCACCAATCTAGGGTACCGCACCCATTTATATATCACGTATGACCTGCCGAATAATGAAAAAAGCATCATTAAGGAAATCGCAGAAGAGCGAGTGACGGGCATCGTCACGATCTCCTGCTTAGCTAATGCGAATGAATATTATGACCAAATGGATATTCCCAAAGAGCATATCATTTTTGTAAACAGGCAGCTCCAACATGCCGAGCAATTTGTTTCCTTTGATTTCAAGCAAGCGGGTGCCGAGATCAGTGCCTTTATTACGGAAAGCCGATACGCTTCCATAGGTATTTTCTCCGATGAACTGAAGTTTTCGAATGAAAAGCTATTTGTCGAAGCGATTCTTCAACAAATGAAGGGTATTTCCGTGAAGAAAGTGCTTCATGTGCCTTTGAACCAATCGCATAGTAAAGCGTTTGAGTTCTTCGCCGGGGGACCTCCGGAAATGATCATTACCTCGAGCCTGAGCAAAGCGTATTGGCTGAAAAATGCTCAGTTCTTCGGTTCCATGCAGCAGCCCCCGAACATGTTAAGTTTAGGCGTTACTCAACCTTCCTATACGGATGATTTAATCATTTACCAACAAAATTACCATCTGCTGGGCCGCGAGATTGCGGAGCGTTTAATCGATCAGGTCCATCATCCTAAGCCGGCGGCTAAAGTCTGGATGGGCAATACCGGTATATCCCATTGGGAAGTACCGGAGCAGGAACGGCCTGGTAACTCGCTGTCCATCCTAACGATTATTAGCCCGACCACGGACGCTCTATTGAAGTTGCTCCCGCATTTTACGAAAAACACGGGAATCAAGGTCACCCTGGATATTAAAACCTTCGAAGAAATTTACCAAATTCTAACGGATCAAGTAAATGTGGGTCACTATGATATGATTCGAATGGACATGGCCTGGCTTCCCTGGTTCGGGAAAGACGTATTTCAGCCATTACCTCATATGGATCCGCAACTGGACGAGCTGATCCAATCACTGCCGCCGCATATGAAAGATAATTATTCGCAGATTGAAGGTACATCCTATGCCGTTCCTTTCGATCCCAGCACGCAGATGCTGTTTTACCGCAGAGATTTATTCGAGGACCCCAAAATCAAACGCATGTATTATGAGAAATACAAGAAGCAATTGACCATCCCTCGAGATTTCGCTTCTTATGTGGATTTAGCTAGTTTCTTTACCAAGTCGCAGTTTAAGCATTCGCCTACGGAATTTGGCACCAGCGTGACGTTAGGCAAGTCCGAAATCATTGCCCTGGAATTTTTGGCAAGATACTATGCGGAGAATGGAAAGCTCATCCATGGCAAGGAAATCAAGCTGGATCCGAATATAGCCGTAAAGGCGCTGACCAATTATTTAAAAACAGTTTCCGTTGCGCAGAACTTGGACGAGACCTGGTGGGGAGCGTCTGTCAATAGTTTTGCCAGAGGGGAAACCGCGATGGTCATCGGGTTTATGAACCACGTATCCAAGATTGCGAATAGCGATTTCGGGAACTTTATCGGCTCGGCCTCCATACCGGGTGACAAGCCCATCCTAGGCGGCGGCGTCATCGGGATCACGAAGCATACACCTAAAATCAAGGAGGCGGTCAGCTTCCTGAATTGGGTCAACACCATTGAAATCGCGGAGCAAATCACCTTATTGGGCGGAACCTCAGCCAATCCGAATGTGTGCAACAACCAGACGATCTCCATGCTGTACCCTTGGTTGTACGAAGCGAACAAAGCGAATGTGGAAGGCATTCGCGATACGAAGTTCTTCGATGGGAACGGCTTCAATGCCAAAGAGGTAGAACGATTAATCGGCTTATCGATTGAGCATGCCTTGAATAACCTGTTAAATGAAGAACAAACCATCGAACAAATCAACAGCAACTTATCGGTTTTCTCCAACCGCTAGCTCATAGACTCTTGGATAGGCGCCTTGCATAAGGCGCTTTTTTGTGCTTCTAGGTCTGGATTTTGAAGACGAGCCTTAACAAAAACGGATGGAATGTTAGCGGAATGTAAACGCTAAGTTAATCATTTGCAAACATATTGACTCGTTCCAATACGGTTCATATAATAAAGTTGCAATCGAAAATGACACGTTCCAATTTTATTGAAAGAGGTGGAATGCTCAAGCAACGAGGTTGTGAGTCCAAGATGATCATCCAAATTCCCCAACAAAAAAGGAGCAAGAATATGAACTTCAAAAAATCCATGATCACCGTGACAAGTCTGATGGTAGCGCTGACCGTCGTGTTATCGGGCTGTGGAAGCAACAATTCGGGGGCTTCCAGCTCATCCGATAAGGGCTCTAATCCATCTGCGAATGCGAAGAAAGAAGACAGCAAATCACTGGTTATTTACTCCAACTCGGTGTCTGACGGAAGAGGAGACTGGTTGAAGGAGAAGGCTGCGGCACAAGGCTACAAATTGGAATTCGTAGAAGCGGGCGGCGGAGATATTGCCAACCGGCTGATTGCTGAGAAGAACAATCCTGTGGCTGATGTGGTGTTTGGGCTGAGCACGGTTGATTACGAAGGCTTCAAAACTCAAGGCTTGCTGGAGAAGTTTAAACCAGCCTGGAGCGACGAGATTACGGCGGGGTTGAACGATAAGGATGACTATTACCATTCCTTGGTTAAACAAGCGATTGTTCTGATTTACAACTCGAAGCTGTACAACGAGGATACGGCGCCGAAAGACTGGACCGAGCTGTGGAAGAAAAGTGAATTCCAGAACAAATACGATTCTCCTTCTGCCTTCGGCGGAGCAACGATTAGAGCGGTGCTTGCGGGGATCTTAGTTCGCTATCAAGACCCGAACGGGGAGTATGGTATTTCCAAAGAGGGCTGGGATGAAATTAGAAGCTACCTGAAGAACGGGTATCATGCCGCACAGGGTGAAGATTTCTATGCCAACCTGGCCAGCGGGAAATCCCCACTCGGACCTATGTGGTCCAGCGGTATCGCCACACGTGAAGAAAAGTATGGGGTGAAGGCAGGTATTGTGAAGCCTTCGATTGGAGTTCCGTTTGTGGTCGAGCAAGTGGCCATCGTAAAGGGATCGAAGAACCTGGAAGCCGCCAAGCAGTTCGTGAATTGGTTCGGAAGTGCAGACGTTCAAGGCGAATGGTCCAAGAAGTTCACGACGATGCCGGCCAACGAGAAGGCTCTAGCGACTGCAGCGAAAGAGATCAAAGATTTGGATGCATCCTTGAAGCCACAGAATATCGATTGGGCCTTCGTAGCGAAGAACATGAATAAATGGGTGGAGAAAATTCAGCTTCAGCTATTACCGTAAGGCTGAAAACGAGCTTCATGGAGATTGATTCTGCAGGTTAGCCGTCTATCTTGCAGAATCAATCTGCTTCATGCTTTTTCACAAATCAGGTGTCGAATAGGAAGGGTGTGAGGGCGTGATCGAATTCAAGGACGTTGAAATTAAGTATGGGGATTTTGTCGCGATGAAGGATTTAAACCTGAAGGTCGAAGAGGGGGAGTTCTTCACGCTGTTAGGTCCGTCCGGCTGCGGGAAAACGACGACCCTGAGAAGCCTTGTAGGCTTCGTGAATCCTTCCAGCGGCGGTATCTATATCCGGGGAAAAAATATTACGCATTTACCGGTTGAAAAAAGAGAGATCAGTATGGTGTTTCAGAACTACGCGTTATTTCCTACCTTGAATGTGTATGAAAATATTGCGTTTGGCCTGAAGGTGAAAAAGCTGCCCAAAAAGCAAATCGAAGCTGAAGTGCAGGATATCGCCTCTAAAGTGGATCTAAGCGACGAGCAGCTGCTTAAGAAGGTGTCTGAATTGTCAGGCGGCCAGCAGCAGCGTGTGGCGATTGCCAGGGCATTGGTGCTGAAGCCCAGCATTCTCGTGATGGATGAGCCGTTATCCAATCTGGATGCGAGCCTGCGCGTACAGTTGCGTAATGAACTAAAGAAGCTGCAAAGAAAATTCGGCATCACCTCTATCTACGTCACGCATGATCAGGAGGAGGCCCTGACCTTATCCGATCGGATTGCCGTGTTTAACAAAGGGGTAATCGAGCAAGTGGGAACGCCGTCGGACATCTATAATAAGTCAGCTACCGAATTCGTCTGTAATTTTATCGGCGATATCAATAAGCTGGATCAAGCTCTGCTGGGAAAAATCAAAGACCAGATCCGCAAGCCTCTGGATGTTACCAAACCGGCTTATCTCAGAACGGAAAGAGTGCACACTTCTATGCAAGTCGCGGATCGTGACATCGCTAGCTTGCGAGCTAAAGTGGTGGATATCGACTACTACGGGCTGTATACGAAGTATACCTTGGATGTGGATGGGTCTACGATTAAAAATGTGGAGAAAGAAGATGGTCGGACGACATACGCCATGGGGGATGAAGTGACGATTTATATGGATGGCGATGACATCATGCAATTTTAAGGGGGAGCTTCTTATGTCGACAATTAACCGGTTCAAAGAAGCTCTGTTCTCTGGCAAGCTCATCGGAATCCTGGTGGCGGTGCTGCTGGTTTGGTTTATCGCTGCCTTCTTGGTATACCCCAACCTTAATCTGCTGTGGGCCACCTTTTTCCCAGAAGGAAGTTTTTCGTCGGAGCCCTTTCAGAAGTTGCTGCATTCGACTAGAGCCTTGAAGAGCTTGCTGAATAGCTTTGTACTCGCGGCTTCTCTGGTCGTGACGGTCAATGTGGTCGGGGTCTTCCTGGTCCTGGTGATCGATTATTTCGAGATTAAGGGCGCCAAGTGGTTACGCCTAGGTTATATGACTACGCTCGTGTACAGCGGGATCGTGCTCGTATTCGGCTATAAGTTTATTTATGGAGAAGGCGGAGTCATCACGAAATTATTGATTCAGCTCTTCCCGCATATGAATCCTGCATGGTTTACCGGATACTGGGCGGTCTTGTATGTCATGACCTTCGCCATTACGTCCAATCATGTAATCTTCTTATCCAATGCGATCAAGAAGATTGATTATCAAACCATCGAAGCGGCTAGAAATATGGGCGCCTCCTCCCACTATAAATTAATAAATTCTCTTGTTTTCTCACTCTTTCTTAGACTTTCAACCATGGACTTTTTGAGAGCTGGAGAAGTCATGTAAGGATGACATTATTTTCTGGTGGAGCCGGTGGCAGG